>JAWKUA010000029.1 GCA_041398785.1 Planctomycetaceae bacterium
GGAGGGTATGTTCTGATCTGCCGCAGGCCTAAAGCAGCACGTTCGTCCGGTCGCACCGCGATTTCCGGAGTCAGACAATTGTTGACCCTGCACGGTTGATCCGCGAAGCTTCGGAACGACGTCCTGGAAATCAACCGCAAATGCCTGCCTGCGGGCTGCAACGATTGAGTACGATTGCCGCATGGTTCAATCTTCTGACACTTCGGAAACCGACGGTTCTCAGCATGAACGGCCGAACGGACGGCGTTCCTGGTTTCCTTTTGCGGTGTTGCTGGCAGTCGCGGCGGTCATCGCGATCGCGGTCGCGGTTCGTTCCGGACGACTTCACACGCCGGTCGCCGCCCCGAACCCGCAGTCGCCGACCGACCGAATCCGTGCTGGCGTATCCGCGAAGCTGCCGCGTACGGAAAGTCCGTACCTGAACACGAAATCCGGCGTTCGTTACATCGGAAGCGACGCGTGCCGCGAATGCCACGAACAGCAGCACGAGTCGTTTCTGACGACGCAGCACAGTCAGTCGCTGGCGCGCGTGACGAAGGCGGGTCAGCCTCCGGAATCCACCGTGAACCATCCGCTGTCGCGCCGCAGTTACCGGGTGGAGTACGACGGCGACACGATGTGGCACCGCGAATCCGTCCTGAAGGCGGATGGGCCGGGTCCGGAACTGCAGGCTCACGCCATCGCCTATCAAATCGGATCGGGCCACGTCGCGCGGTCGTACCTGACCGAAGACGATGGTTTTCTGATGGAATCCCCGGTGACCTGGTTTGCCGCGAGTGAGCACTGGGATTTGTCGCCGGGCTATGACTCCGCCGACCAGGCCGGCTTCGGCCGCGTCATTCGCAGCGGCTGTCTGTATTGTCATTCCGGCCACGTCGAAAAGCTGGAACACAGCGAAAAGCCGGAACACAGCGGGCTGCGATACCGGATCGTCGAGATGTCGATCGGGTGTGAGCGCTGCCACGGTCCCGGCGAACTGCACGCGGCACAGCGAGCGGCCGGTGACTTCGACGAATCCCGCGACGATCTGACGATTGTGAATCCTAATCGTCTGCCGCGGGAACTGTCCGAAGACGTGTGTGCTCAATGCCACCTGAACGGCGAAGTGCAGGCGACCATCCGAGGCCGCCGGCCTGAGGACTTCCGGCCGGGGCTGCCGCTAAGCGAGTACCGACTGGAGTTTCGAAAGCGGCAGCCGGACAACGATCTTCGAATCGCGGGGCATGTGGAACAGTTGCGTCGAAGTCAGTGCTATCAGAAGTCGAAGACTCTGACCTGCATCTCCTGCCACGAACCTCACGGAAGCCGCGATGACGCCGGCCGGACGGCTCACCACCGATCCGTGTGTCTGGAATGTCATCAGCAGCAGCCCTGCCGCATGCCGCTGGATATTCGCGAATCCAAAAATCAGGACAACTGCGCCGGATGTCACATGCCGCGAGGTGACACGGAGGTCACACACGTCGCGCTGACGCATCATCGCATCGGAATTCATGACGAAGCGAAACCGGCGGAAACTCCGGAACCGACGCCGTCGCTGCTGCTCGATTCGCTGCAGTCGCTGAGCCATCTTCCCTCCGCGGATCGGGACCGTGCCCTGGGTCTGGCGCAGCTGAAGCTGGTTCGAATGGCGGGCAAATCCGACGAACAAATGCCGCGAATGGACCTGGCGAAGGAACTGCTCGGGCGAGCCTACGCCAGCGGCATGCGCGACGCCGAACTGCTGACGGCTCTCGCGGGAATCGCACGCGATTCCAACCGAGCGGACAAGGGCATCGAACTCGCCGTACAGGGGCTGCAGTTGGACGACCTGACGCTGGAGGGACGTCTGGAACTGACCGACATTCTGGCCGAACTGCAGTTTCGCAGCGGCAGTTTTTCGGAAGCAGCCGAACAGCTTCGGTTTATCACTTCGAATTCCCGCAGCCCGCTGCACTGGTTCCTGCTGGGAACTCTGGAAGACCAGCTTCACAATGACGATGCTGCACTGCACGCGTTTCGCCGGGCAGTCGAACTGGCACCGGGAGTGCTCGACTATCGGTTCGCCCTGACGAAAGTGCTGGAACAGACAGGAGCCCTCGACGAGGCCGCGAAGCAGCGACAAATCGGACGATCACTGGTCGACGATCCCGCCTCCGAATGACGCCATCGAGCAATACGCACGTTCCAGTCCCTGGGTGAACAACGTTCCGTCGCACAACGGCGAGTCACGGATCCGATCTCGCAGCGCCCGTCGATCGCGCCGAAGCTGTTCCGGCCGACCGGCAACATCCGCAGCGCGACGGACGAAATCTTCCGCAGACTCGGCGATCCATTCCTCGCAACCCAAATTCTTCAGGATGCTCAGTCCCATACGTTCGAAAAAGTGTCGGCCGGGCAGCGTGATGACGGGGACTCCCATCCACAGGGCTTCGCAAGTGGTCGTGCCGCCGTTGTAGGGCAAAGGGTCCAGGCCGATGTCGATGCGGCGGTACTCGTGCAGAAACTTCGCCAGCGGAACTGTGGGTGGCAGCAAATCGATTCGGCTGCGGGTGATGCCGTGTTGTTCAAACTGTCCGGCAAACAGTTCGCGGGTCCCTTCATCAACAAATGAAAGGGCCTTGATGGCCAACCTGGAATTCGGTACTGCCTTCAGCACATCGGACCACAGGCGAATGGTGGTGGGGCTGATCTTCGGCAGGTTGTTGAACGAACCGAAGGTGATGAAGCCGTTTGCTTCACACGGTGGCGGAGCAACTTCCGGCGCATCTGGATGCGGATGAAAACACAGGAAGCAGTGATCCAACCGCTGCACGCGTTCCGTGTATAGGTTCTCGAACCGGGCCGGACTGAGATGGCTGTCAGACAACACATAGTCCATCTGTGTGAAGCCGGATGTGCAGGGATACCCCAGATACATGACCTGCACGGGAGCCGCCCGGCGCACGATCACACCGGCGCGGTTGCCGGCGGAATGTCCCGACAGATCGACCAGCACATCGATGTTGTCGAGCCGAATCCGTCCGGTCAGTTGTTCGTCGGACATTGTGTGCGCGTCACACCATTCATCTGACGCTGCTTTCAGAATGGCCGTCAGGTCGTCGGCCGCCGGGCTGGTGTGGTAGCAGCACGCGGTCACCTGACGTCGGTCGTGATGCTCCAGGATGGACCGCAGAAAATAGCCGACCGGATGCTTCTTCAAGTCGCCGGAAAGGTAGCCGATTCGCAGTGGGGGAGACCCGGCACCCGGCTGCTTCAGTGGTGGAAGCCGCTCCGTGACTGTTGTGGTCTGCACGTTTCGTTCGATCTCGCGCGACGCTTCGATATGCAGTTGCGTCACCGCGTCGGCGTCGTGGTGGTCTCCGTACAGCGCCGAAAACAGCAGGTTCGACAAGGCCACGTTGTTCGACGGCAGACATCTCAGGCATTCACGAAACGCGGTGATGGAATCTTCGATCCGGGCCTGCTGAGTCAGCCCGAAGGCTCTCAGCCCGTGCCCTGCGGCATCGTTCGGATTCGCTTCGATCAGCCGGTTCGAATGTTCGGCCGACCGTGTGATGTGACCGGTCTCCATCAGTGTATAGCCCAGCAGAAACCGGGCCGCCCGGTACTGTGGCCGCAGGTTCAGAGCTTTCTCCAGCAGTTCGACGGCGGCATCGATCCGGCCGTTTCGCTTCAGATCCTCCGCACGGCGCAGCAGGCGAGCTTCGTCCGGATCACTGCAACCAATAACACTGGAATCCCCCGGTGCGGTCCGCTGACCAAATCGTTCGTAGAGTTCGACCAGGCGACCGTCGACGGCGCCGAAAGAACCCGCGCCGCCGCCTGTGTGCCGAATCGATTCCGCGGCCAGATCGGCGCGTGCTTCGTCGAGACCACAGTAGCGAGCGAGACGCTTCAATTGCAAAACAGCGGCGTTCGCGCAGGTCAGTGACTCGTACGTGCAGATCAGCCAGTCGTTCCGGACACAGTAGTCCCACAGGATTCGGTTGTATGCCTGCCACAGGTTGCCGGCCATGACCGCCAGTTCGCCGTTCTGGATGCGAACACCGGCCGTGCCCCGTTCAGCGCGCCGGATCAGCGATCGCATTGCGGGTTCCGGATGCCGCACGACGACGACAGGCCGAATATCGGAATAGCCGAGCTCCGTCAGCAGTCGCTGCCAGACGCCGAAAGTCAGGACCGTTCGAGGATCTTTCCAACCCCAGACGGAGGACGAAAAACCGTCGCGGATGAACTGGCGAATGTGTTCCCGGCGATGATCCTCAACGACAACGCGTTCGCACAGTTTCGGAAGCTGCAGCAACTGTTCAGGCGGTGCGAAGCCATCGGGATCACAGCGAAGCGTCTGAAGAAGTTCCGCGTTGACCTGAACGAAGAACGTGTTTTCCCAGTAGCCGTGCGGGTTGTCCGGCGTTGCTTCCAGCAGCGGCTGGCCGAGTTCCAGGCCCATCAGATTCAGCGCCCGAGCCACCATCGATGTTCCGCTGCGGTGCATCCCCAGAATCGGAATGACAGCAGGGCTGCATTCGGCTGACTTCAGACGGCCGGAATCCTGTGGTGACAATGGCATCGAACCGGAATTGGGCACTCAATTACAGCCGCAGCAAGTCACCAACCGGATCGGACAGGACTTCATCCAGTGCGTCCAGATCGTGGGTGGGCGGAGTCGTCGGCGGTTGCTGCGGGTTGCTCGCCGAAGGCTGCGTTGTGGTTGACGAACTGGCGTAACCGCTGCCGGTTCCGGAGCTCATCGACGATTGAACGACCGGTGCCGCCGGCGTTATCGGTGACGGCGGGTACGCTCCTGACGAGCCGGAGCCGGAACCGCTGCCGGGGCCGAACAGTCCGGGGAATGACGTCGGTGGCATGGCCAGGAATCTCTGGAATACGATTACCGCGTCGCTGATGTTCAGGATAGCGTCGCCGTTCATGTCGGCGAAGATCGAATAACCGGCCTGGCCGGGCTGAGCCAGAAAGTTCTGAAACACGATCACCGCATCGCTGATGTTGACCAGTCCGCTTCGATTGGCGTCTCCCGGATTCGTCACCAGGTGAAAGTTGAAATCATTCAGAGGATCGCCCACGGGAGCCGGGCCGCCGGAGTTCAGGATGTCAACATTGTTCACGAAGTCACCGTCCAGCGGTTCTCCGGAAGTGCTCAGCACGGTGTCCTGAATTTCCAGCCGCAGCGCGTCGACCGGCAGCGGATTCAGCAGCTCGATTACCATCTGGCTGGTGCCGATGTAACTGATGTTGCTGATGACCGGCGACGAATTCACGCCGTGCAGAATGACGTTGCTGCCGGCGACCACGGTGGACTGATCGATGTCGTCGGTGAACGAAACGATCAGCCGATTGATATTCGCCCACGGCAGTGGCGTCGTCTGAGCGACCGAACCCGTCGGAACCGACCAGCCCAGTCCGGTTCCTGCGGCCGCCAGATCGGCAAAGTCCCGAAAACTCTGACTCCACCTCGAAGACCCCACCTGGATCTCCGACACCTGGAACGGAGCTGCTGTCGCGTTGATTTCCAGTGTGACACCGTCCGCTTCGTAGAGGACGTTCCACTCCAGGCCGACGGGTAGTGATGGCAAGTTTTCGGTGGTGAACGTTCCGGTCACCGATGCCGCGTTGATGATGTCGAATGACTGGCCGGCCGCGGGAACGTAACCGTTGCCAAGGTCCAGAAAGACAACGTCCAAAACGCCGTTCAAATTCACCGTACCACTTGCGTTCACCTGATCGAATTCGCTGCCGGCGACGAGGCCTCCCAACTCCACGATGTTCGCATTCGACGGGCCGAACGTGATGTTGCCGGCATCAATCTTCGCCGGACTGTTGCCGAAATCGGTGCCGCCGTTGAACGTGATCGTTCCGCCGAAGTCACCGGCACCGGCAACCAGATGATTGAACGTCAGGCCGGGGCCGCTGCCCTGCACGAAACCCTGGTTTTCGAATTCACCGCTGACCGTGTTGATCGTGCCGCGACCGGAAAACGTCCGCGTATCCGGCAGTTCGATTCCATTTGCGGAATTCAGCGTGCCCAATCCGAGCGGGCTGCCGAGCGTTGTCTGCGAACCGAGGACCGCCTTGTGAGCGTCGTGAAGCGTGATAGTGTTCGGTCCGATGTTCAGTCGCCCTGAGAGATTGACGCCGTCGAAATCGCCGGCGTCGCCGAGCGTAAGATTGCCCGTGACATTGATCGTGGAACCCTGGTCCGACGATATCGCGGCGGCGACGGTCCCGCTGCCGGAAAGCAATTCCGAAGACTGCAGGTGCAGTCCGGCATCAGCGATGATATAGCCGCCGGCGACCGTCGTTATCGGCCCCAGGTCGGTGAAGGTCAGCGCGTCGATCCACAGTTCACGGGTACCGACATTCATCGGACCGCTGGCAGACATATTTGTGACACCGAAGACGTACAACCGTTCGACACCTGTGAAGCTGGAACTGTTTGTCGGACCGCCGTTCGTTGCGACGACTGTGGCGTCGGCGATTGTCGGTCCGCTGGAGACAAACTGCGCCTGAGTCAGCCCGTCGCCGTTCAGCACGAACTGATCGCTTCCTGTTCCTGTGCCGCCGTTGAAGGTGATTCCGCCGGGCAGCGAGAAGAAGCCGCCGGACATGTAGTCAATAGTCAGGTAGTCGTTCTCGTCATTTGTCCCGTTGATGGTGAGCGTTTCTGAACCGTCAAACGGCTGTTTCAGGAGCAGTTCGTACCCTGCGTTTGCGTCAACGACTTCGAGCAGGAATCCATTCGCCCGAATGAGGATGCTGTCGTCTCCGTTGCCATTGGGCAGATCAAGCGAAAAATCGGCCTGTGCGGTCGTGAAGAGCGCATTCTGGAACAACACATCATCCGGAGCGAGAAACACAACTCGAGCACTGTCGGAGGTGACAGCAAACGACGCGGATACATCAGCGTTGGAGTGCAGCGGGTTGTTCAGCTTTCTGACCGGCCCGCCGGAAAGTGGTACCTGGTACAACTCCAGAACGAACGCCGTGTCTCCACCGGCTCGGTACGTGACCGACTGGCTGTCCGGGCTGACGACAAATTCGGCCACGTCGCCGCTTATCGGCAGGGCCGCATTCAGTTTGTGAGTCGGTCCACCGTCAACCGGTACGGCGTAAAGTTCCGTTACGGACTGCGCGTCCTGTGCCGCAAGATAGACCACCTGAGCAGAGTCCGGTGTGAAGGCGTACGCATCTTCAGAAAAGATATCGCCGAAGGATGGCAATGGCGTCAGACGGACGGACGTCCCGCCTTCAATGGGGACACTGTAAAGTTCAAGCTGGTTGAAGATTGTCTCATCCGCCCGGTAGACGACGCGCGTGCTGTTCGGCGAGATCTGAAACCCGTCGACGTCGGCTCCGCTGGCCAGTGTTCCGTTCAGCGTCACGCGACCATTGGGTGTTGTTACCGGAACGCTGAAGATCTCGATGAGACCGTTCGTCGCTTCATCAGCACGGTAGACGGCCCGGCTGCCGTCCGGAGAGATCTGAAAGCTCAAAACGTCGCCGTCGGTCACCATCGCCCCGCTCAACTGTGTCGAAAAGCCGCCGCTGAAGATGCTGACCGATCGAAGTTCATACTCCTCGTCCACGTGTTCGTCCGACATGTAGACAACGCGGTTCTGACTGTTGCTCAGCGCGAAGTCGGTGACCGTGCGACCGGCGGGCAGCGCCGGATTCAGCTTAATGAGTGAAGCTCCGCTGTACTGCACGGAGAACAGTTCTTCCGCACCGTCGATGTCCTGGTCGGCTCGATAGACCACCCGGCTTGAACCCAGTTCGTAGGCACTAACGTTGCCATTGCTGACGAGCGGTCCGTTGAGCTTTGAAACTGCGCCACCGAAAACGGCAACGCCGTAGAGTTCAATGACGTTGTCTGTGTCCTGGTCGGCTCTGTAGACAACAGATGTCCCGGTGGGGGAGATTCTGAAGTCAATGATGTCTCCACTGGTGGTCATCGGCCCGCTGAGCTTTGTCACGGTGCCGTCGCTGATGGATGCGCTGTACAGCTCGAACACATTATCCGTATCCTGATCCGCGGCATAAACGACATGGTTCCCGTTTGGTGAAACCTGGTAGCTGATGACGTCTCCAAAGTTGACCAGCGGCGCATTAAGCTTCGTCACGGCTCCGTTGGCCAGAGTGACAATGTATAGCTCGTCCGCACCCGACGTGGATTGGTCGGCCAGATAGACGGCCGACAGGCCGTCCGGCATGAGCTGGAAACTGGTGACATCGTTTCCGAACGCCATCAGCGGACCACTGATTCGCGTGGACGTTCCTCCGGTGAGTGGCACACTGAATAGTTCATCCGTGGATGCCGTCAGTTCGTCCGCGTTGTAAACGACGCGGCTGTTGTCCGGGCTAATGACAAAACTGTTGACATCGCCACTGGAAGACAGCAGACCGTTCAGCTTTACTGTCGATCCACCGATCAGCGGCACGACGTAGACTTCCAACTGGAACGAAACGTCCTGTTCGGCCAGATAAACAACGGAACTGCTGTCGGCGCTGACGTCGTAGGAATTGATGTCGCTGAACGTGGATGCCAGGGGGCCGTTCAGTTTTGTGGATGCTCCGCCGGAAAGTGGTACGGAAAACAGCTCTATCTGATTGTCCAGAACCTCGTCAGCGTTGTAGACCACTCGGCTGCTGTCCGGACTGAACCGAAATGAAGTCACGTCGCCACCCGCCACGAGTGGTCCGTTGAGAGTCACTGGACTGAGTCCGCCCGCAAGAGGCACGCTGTACAGCTCGATCACGTTGTCCGTCGTTGCATCGCCACGATAGACAACACGGGTACTGTCCGGGCTGATCTGCGCTTCGGAGATGAAACCACCCGTCGGCAACACCGCATTCAGCTTCACGAGGGCGCCTCCACTCAGCGGCACCGAATACACCTCGTTCTGAAAAACCGTGTCCTGGTCGGCAAAGTAGATCACGCGGCTGCTGTCGGGACTGATTTGGAAACTATCAACGTCACTGTTGGGGTCCACAAGTGATCCGCTAAGCTGCGTCTCCGTTCCCGTTGCCGTGATGGATGCACTAAACAGTTCAATTTGATTGTCCACGTTCAGGTCAGCCCGATACACAACGCGACTACTGTCCGGACTGATTTGAAAATCGCCGAAGATACCTGCTGTGGCTCCCAGAGGATCACTGACCGTGATCGAACCGCCGCCTGACGCGATCGGTGCACTGAACAACTCGACCACGTTGTCCGTTGTTTCGTCTGCCAGATACACAACTCGCGACGAGTCCGGACTGACCTGAAACCCATAGACGTCGCCGTCAGTACCCAGCGGGCCGTTCAGTCGCACGGACGGTCCTCCGGTCAGAGGCACGCTGTGCAGATCGATCACATTTGCTGTCGCCTGCTCTGCACGATACACGACGCGGCTGCTGTCGGCCGCGATCGAAACGTCTCCAATGACGCCGCCACCGGAGACCAGCGGACCATTCAGCCGCGTCACGGGGCCGCCGCCGATCGGAACCGAGAACAATTCCGTGACGTTGTCTGTCGTCTGGTCAGCAAGGTACACGACACGGCTGCTGTCCGGACTGATCTGAAAACTCTGAATGTCGCCCCCGATTACCAGCGAACTGTTGAGCTGCGTAACGGTCCCCGTTCCCAGATGCACACTGAACAGCTCCAGCAGGTGATCCGTAGTCGCGTCAGCCAGGTAAACGGCATATTGGCCATCGGAACTCACCTGATGCGAAGGCGACGCGTTGAATGATGTGTCCTGATAGACATCACCGACGGGAATCTGCGGATCATCCAGCCGAACGGCGGCCAGCAGCAGACGTTCTTCAAGGCATTCCGCAGCAACCGATCTTCTGCACCGACGTCCGCGTGTTCTGCATGAACCTGTTCGGTTTGACGCGATCGTCTGCCGCTCATTGCGCAGCCACTCACTCAGAAATCCGGGCATCGTCTTTCCTCGTCAATCATTCAGCAGGCAGACAGAACGGACGGATATCGACGACACTGGTTCCCGCGCCGCAAGCGAACATCAAAGTTGCGGAATCAAGAGCAAGAGAGAGCCACGACGCCGGCAGCGAACCGCCGGGCGGCCGGTGCGAAATGATGCCTGACTCAGGACACACCAGCTCAAGCCGAAGGTGCGACAGGCATCGCGACCATACTCGGCCGATGCGATCATAACGGCACCGAAGATCTCGATCTGCGCTTAGACAGCGTTTTTCGACGACTTTGGCTCTTTCCTCTTCCCGCAGATGCCCGCTAAGTCGGTCACGTCTGGACAGTCAGATTCGGCGGCAATAGCCTTCCATCACATTGAGCGACCGATGTGCAGATAATGGCCGTTTCCGGGAGAATGTGGATGGGGTTGGCTGAACGTGATTACTGCCGAACGTACCGCAGTGGCTGGGGAAGCGGTCCGACGGGCTGGCCGCCGACCTGCCGCTCGATCGTCTTTCTGTGCATCGGCATTTTCATCGCGCAGCTTCTGATCGTGCGTCGGGCTCCGATCGAATGGCCGGTTCAGAAGTGGGGCGAGGACGAAGAGTCGTTCGTCGAAACCTGGACAGAAGCGAATGGAACTGCGTCTCCGGACATCACCGAATCTTCCAGGGAAGAGCTTCGTCAGGAAGCCCGCAGGCTGTACGAGCAGGCACTTCTGGAATCCGCATACGGCTATCGACCGGTCAGTTCCGTTGTGCAGCAGTGGTGCGAACTGGATGCGAACAAGGTCATGCGGGGGCAGATCTGGCGTCTGTTGACGTGTGCATTCTGTCACGATCGCCATAGCATCTTTCACATTCTGTTCAACATGCTGGGACTGATCTGGTTCGGTATTGTTCTGGAGCAGATGTATGGTTCGCGTGAGTTCCTGTGGTTTTATTTGGCAGCCGCTGTCGTTTCGAGTCTGACGTATGTGGCGCTTGACCTGTATACCGGAGAGTCCGTGCCGGCGATCGGTGCGTCCGGTGCAGTGATGGCTGTGTTGATGCTGTACGCCGGTCACTTTCCTTCAGCGACGATTTGCGTTTGGTGGCTGTTTCCGATTCAGGTCCGGTGGCTGGTGCTGCTGTATGTTGCATACGACCTGCATCCAGTCCTTCTGGAATTGTCAGGCGAACCGTCATACTCGGGAGTTGCGCATGCGGCCCATCTGGGAGGGCTGGCGTTCGGGTACGTGTATTGGAAGAAGCGCCTGCGGCTGCTGCCACTGGTGGAGAAAATCGGCCGCATTCGATGGCGAAAGTTCATGCGCCGCAATCCGGGGCTGCGCCTGTACGCTTCGCCCGAATGCGAAAGTGAACTACGCGACGATCCTTCGCTCGCGAACGAACACCGCGTTTCGGAGGCCCTCGACCGTTTGCTTGAGAAAATTTCCCGGGAAGGGCGCGACTCGCTGACCGACGAAGATCTGTCGGTTCTGGAAGAAGAAAGCAAGCGCCTTCGCGGCCATCGAAGCCAGGACTCGTAAAAAACTGCGGCGCCACGGCGCGTTTTTCTGTTGCGACTTCCGGCCTCGCAAATTCCGGCTGGCGGCTCATAGCGGTAGACGCAGTGCTCGGGCCGACTGTGAGAATACATCGTCAGCCTGCCTGTGCGGCGATGACAGCTTCCGCGATCGAAAATCTGGCGCTGCTAATTCAATATCCGGATGCAGACCGGCCGGCCGACTTTGATGCGATGGTCGGTCGCCGTCAGCGTTCCAAATTGCTGGTTCACCGAAAACACGACAACGGAATCGCTGCTCTGGTTTTCCGCAAGCAGCCAGTGTCCGTCCGGCATGATGAAAAAATTCCGGGGTGCCTGGCCCTGCGTCGGTTCAATTTCCACCGTCGACAGTTTGCCGCTCTGTTGATCGATGGCAAATACGGCAATCGAATCGTTGCCGCGATTGCTGACGTACAGGAATCGGCCCGATGGGTCCACCAGGCATTCGGCCGTGCTGTTGCCGCCTTCGTGCTGGTCGGGCAGAGTCGACAGCGTTTGGACGGGAGTCAGACCACCGCTTTCCGTGTCTCTGGTGAAGGCGGTCGCGGATGATGTGATCTCATTGTTTGTGTAGGCAAATTCTCCCGACGGGTGGATCGCGAAGTGACGCGGTCCGCCGCCGGCTGCGACTTCAGCGAATGCAGGTGAATTCGCTTCCAGGACTCCCGACTTTGCATCGAAGCGATAGATCATGATGCGATCGATCCCCAGATCTGCCACGTAGGCAAAGCGATTGTCGCTGGAAAGGTTGATGGAATGGGCGTGCGGAGCTTCCTGTCGGCGGGCGTTGACGCTGCTGCCTTCGTGATTGATCACGCAGGAATGTTCCCCCAACGCTCCGTCTTCCTCGATGGGGAACACGGCCACGTTGCCGCCGACATAGTTGGCGACAAGCAGAAACTTCCCGGTTCCGTCAATGTTGCAGTGGCAGGGTGCTCCGCCGGACGTCGACTGCTGATTGATAAACGTCAGCTTTCCCGACTGCGGATCGATCCGAAACGCGCTCACGGCTCCCGATTTTTCGCCTCGAAACTCGTTCAGTTCGTTGACGGCAAACAGAACCCGGCCATTGGGATGAATCGCCAGAAACGACGGGTTGTCAGCCTTCACGGCGAGTTCGGGAGCTGACAGGGATCCGGTTTCGTCATTGAACAGACACGTATAGATGCCGTCGCTGATGCTGTCCGGCTCGGTATACGTCCCGATGTAAATGCGGTGTTCCGCGGCGTCGGCAGACGGAACAGAAATGGCAGCGAAGAACCCCAGCACCAGCAGCAACGCAATTCGATATGTCATGGAAACGCCTTTCTCATGAGTGATGTTGGCTCATGCCGCGAGTGTATCGACATCGCCGGCGAATTCCACGAAGGCGCAGCCTGGTGAGACAGCGTAACCGGAGACCGCGCGGCGTGCCGAATCGAAAGCAAGGCGATCGACGGATGAGAATTTACCAATGCAGAGCGACAATCGCTTCACCCTCCCGTTTCAACGGGAGGGTCGCCGATCGAATGTCGTTCAGGCGTTCGATCGCGGGAGGGCCATGCACGGGGAACTCCCGGTTGCGATTTCTCCTCGTTTGATCGCCTGCACGGCGATCAAACCGACGCTCCCGTTGAAACGGGAGGGTACTCATCTGCCGCAGGCCTAAGGTGTCGGCTGGAAACCAGACGTCTCGGACCAACCGTTCGGCGCTGCGGCGCTACTCGGCGGACGATTCTGATGCCCCGACGGTGGCTGCGGGAACCACAACCGTCGCGGCGGCCGACGGGTGCATTCGTTCGTATTCGGCGGTGAGCTGTTCGCCGGGTGTCACGCCGAACCTGGCCCACATGCCGGCATACATCGCGGCGATCAGAATCACCAGAGCCGCGCCGGCAGGCTTCGCAAGCGTCCACGGAGTGATGTCGACGTCTTCGGTGTATTGCTGTTCAAAGGGCTCGGATCGCGGCGACAGCTTCGTGATGATCGCCATCAGGATCAGCAGAAATACAAAGTTGACGGCAGCCAGATGCAGCCAGTGCATCTGCAAACCGTGGACAGCGTCGCCGGACCGAATCCCGATGACGTTATCCATCGCAACACCGAAGAAGCCCTGGAACAGCATTCCCGCCGCGAGCGCAATGTTGGCTGCTCTTGCAGGCGCCGTTCGGCTGATGATTCCCATGACCACAATCGCCAGCAGCGGGATATTCAAGACCGCGGCGATGTTCTTCATCAGATTGAACAAACCGTCGACGGATGCCAGTCGGTTGAAGAACACGGCCAGACCGACCGTCACGGGAATCATGACAACACCGATCAGCTTGCCGACTTTCACCTGCTGCTTTTCCGAGGCATCGCGGTTCAGAAATCCCTTGTAGAGGTCGAGGCTGAACAGAGTGCTGCCACTGTTCAGAAAGCTGTTGAACGAACTCAGGATCGCTCCGAAGATCGTGGCGGCAAAGAATCCGACGGCCCATTTCGGCAGCACCAGATTCACCAGAAATCCGTACGCTTCGTCGTTGTTCGCGGGCGCGGCCGCCTGGCCGCTGCTGACGATGTGCCAGGCGATGATCCCAGGCAGAACCAGATATAACGGTCCGGCAAGTTTCATCAGCGCAGCGAACAGGACGCCCTTCTGGCCTTCGGCAAGATTCTTCGACGCCAGCGTTCGCTGAACGATGCCCTGATTCGTGCACCAATAGTAAGTGACGATCATCGTCATGCCCGTCAGCAGCGTCGGCCACGGAATATCGGATGCCGTATCGCCGATCGACGACAACCGCTGCGGGTGCTGTCGAATGAGTGCCGAAAGGCCCGCTCCGATGTTTCCGTCGCCGATGTACGACAGTCCCAGAAACGGAATCAGCAACCCGCCGACAATCAGGCCGATTCCGTTGACGGTGTCTGACACGGCGACGGCTTTCAGTCCGCCGAAGATCGCGTAGCAGCCGCCGACAACCGCCAGCAGAGTGCTGACCAGAGCCATGTTGAAGTCAACGTTGTCCGTTCCTGTCAGCGAGGGAACGTCGAAGACGGTAATCATGAATTTCGCGCCGCTCATCAGCACGAACGGCAGCACATTCAGGACGATCGACGCCAGGAAGATGATCGACGTCAACTGCCGCGTTGTCGAGCTGAACCGCAGCTCCAGGTATTGCGGAATCGTGGTGATCCCGCTCTTGAGATACCGCGGCAGAAAGATGACCGCCATCGCTACGATTGCCAGAGCGGACCACACTTCCCACGCCATGACGATCATGCCGTTCTTGTAGGCGCCGCCGTTCAGTCCCACCAGTTGCTCGGTGGACAGGTTCGTCAGCAGCAGCGAACCGCCGACAACGATCCACGACAGGCTGCGACCGGCCAGAAAGTAGCCGGCGGACGTTTCCTGGTCGTCGTTGTGAGTCTTCCACCACGCAACAACGGCGACGAGTGCCGTAAAAAAAACAAACGAAAGGGCTGTCGTCATCGTGCCGTGTCCTGACGTTCATTCGCACAACCATGCAGGCAGAGTTGACACGGCGCGCGGGAAAGCATGAACAATGAAGAAGTGCATTTCGAATATGTGCAATCCGATATTGAGCCGCGATTGTATCCGGCGGCGATGGGAAAATCTCAGAGGTGCGGCTGATTTCGTCACGCTCGCCGCGACCAAAGCCTCTGACGTGACCAGGGTACAGGAGAACTCGAGTGAGCTGACGGAATCATCCATGAACGCCACCACGTGCATCGTGGCCGGGAAATCGTCGAATGCGACAGACACAGATGTCCGTCGTACCGCCGTTACGTTCTCTTCAGCCATAGGTGGCATGCCCGCCGATGAGGCTGTTACCGACCGCGAAATCATCCGGCGTCTCACGGCGGGCGTCATTTCAGGACGTCAGAGAACACATGGCATCCCAGTTGGCGACCGATTTTTTTCAGCCCTGCGGCGGAGACTTTTGAATGATCCACGCTGAGCGAACGCAGACTTTTCAGGTTCGCCAGGAATTTCAGTCCGGCATCCGTGATTTGCGTCCGACGAAGCGACAGTGAATCCAGATTCGGCAGCGACTGCAGGTACGCGACGCCTGCGTCAGTGACCTTCGGGCCTCGAATTTCCAGATCGCGGAGATTCTTCAGTTGTCCAACATGCTCCATCCCGCGATCGGTAATCCCCGAACCTTCGATGGAGAGCTCCTTCAGGGTCTGGCATTCCGGGCACGCGGCCAGGGCGACAAGGTCTTTGAAGAGCACCTTCTCCATTCCGATGAACTTAACTTCGCCCTTGATCACGGCGATCCCGCCGCGTCGCTGTTTCACGATCTTCCTTACGTCTGACAATTTGACGAGTCCTGCCGTGCTCGTGGACGACGACTTCTGTTGCTTCTGCTTCTCCTTCTGTGCAGCCGCTGGCTTCCGCGCCGGGAGTTTTTGCCGCCTGGGCGACCGTTCGATTCGCTCAAGAAGTTTTCGGACACCCGTTTTCCAGCTCCTGTCGTTGTCCCAGAGTGTTCGGAGTTCCGAGTTCGCCGCAATTCGTGCGACAGCATCGCGGGCCAGCCGGACATCGTCGTCGCGGGGAACAAATCTGCGTTCGGCCAGCCATTCGCGGATTTCCGCAGGCAGCTCCCGGCTCGGATGACCCTGCGCTGCGGCGATGACTTCGGCCGCCGCAAGCGCGCAGGCACACTGATCCGCCTCCAACACTGCCGCCGCACGAACCTTGGCGATACCACGAAGCGCGCTCAGGACGAAGGTCGTTCGATTCTGCGACGTCAGTCGCTCGGCCCATTCTTCTGCGGAATCGCTCTCAAAGACGGCCTCTCCCCATGCTCCCATTCTTCCCTCCTTTGCTGTTGTGTCACCGGTCAAGTCGAATCGACCGCCCGCGGCGACGAGCTTGTGAGCCTGTGAATTTCAGGGAAGGAAATGGTAACGGCGATTAGCGAACTTCGCTCGTCATGCGATGAACCGAAATCGCACAATCGTGGCAGCACCCCGCATTCACCCAGCGGGCTTTATTGCGTGCATTCTTCTTATGTAACTGATTTGACACATTTACCCCATTTTGTAAATTGGTCTGCTGTGCGATTCGGCAGTGGCTTGCCATCCCGTCGGTACCGCGCTGAAAGATCATCTCCAGACGAAACCAAGGAGTACAGGATGCGAAGAAACGTTGTTTGCGGGCGGATCGGGCTGACGGCGCTGGCACTGGCCACGGCTGCCATATTGGTTCCGGAACACGCCGAAGCCGGGAGGAATCGTGGTCGGGGAAGCAGCGGTTCCTATGGCTCCAGCGGGTCCTACGGTTCGAGTGGCTCCAGTGGTTCCTACGGGTCGAACGGCTCCAGCGGCTCTTATGGCTCCAGTGGTTCTTCCGGTGGAGTCTACAGCAGCTACGGTTCCAGTGGCTCTTCAGGTTCAAGCGGCTCATCCGGTTCGCGAGCGACTCGCGTCGCTCAGCGAGAAGCGCGGCGGGAGGCTCGCCGATCGCGCGGCAGCAGCGGATCATCCGGCTCATCAGGAAGCTATGGTTCCAGCGGGTCTTCGGGAGGAAGCTACGCGAGCTATGGTTCCGGCGGTTCGACCGGTTCTTCGGGCGGCTACGGTTCCGGCGGTTCCTCGGGCGGCTATTCGTCGGGAAGCTATTCGTCCGGCGGTTACAGTTCGAGCGGCGGCTACAGTTCAAGTGGCGGATACAGTTCAAGTGGCGGATACAGTTCCGTCGGCAGCGGTTCGGGTGGATATTCTTCGAACGGCGCTGGTTCCGGAGGCGGATACGTCAGCGTAAGTTCAATGTCGTCAGGTCAGTCGACGTACGCGGCGTCGCAGGTTGCGTCACCAACCATCGCCACCCGTCAGGCTCAGCCCGCTTCCGCAACGCCGGCAGTCCCGTCATCACAGGCGCCGCAGAAGGACCTCAGCATTGCGATGCTGGTCGTTCAGGTGCCGGAAGATGCCGTTGTGTATCTTGTTGGCAAAAAGATGACGATCACCGGACGCGAACGCCATTTCCGCATCCCGATTCCGGATCCATCGCGGGAGTACTCGTATCCGGTCCGTGTCGACGTTGTGCGCAACGGAGAAACATTGACGAGCGAAACGACGCATCAGCTTCGCGGCGGACAGCAGATCAGCGTTGTGATTTCCGAATCGGAAACCGACGGCGAACTGGTGGCCGTTGCGATGCGGTAGATTCGATCACGGTTGAGATATTTGTTCAGGAGGGGCGGTTCGCTGCCCCTCCTTTTTTTTGTCTGCGGCAAATGGATGCCGGCAGAGACCGGCAGAGATCCCTATCTATGGAAACCAACGGCCATCACCTGCCGCCCGGCGCGCCGAAAGCTGTTTTCGGCGAAGTCGTGGCGTCAATGGCTGAGGATCGACGGGCTTCGCGACACACGCTTCGTCGCATTGGCCGACTTGCTTTGAACACCTGGCTGGTGATCCACCTAACCGCCATCATCGCCGCTCCCGCGACGGTTGGTCCTTCGTCACAGTCAGCGCGGAAAGTGTGGGAGATTTTCAGCCCGTACCTGCAGGCCTGCTATCTGAATCATGGCTTCCACTATTTCGCTCCTCAGCCGGGAAGCAGCCATCTGGTTTCCTGGACCGCGACGATGGCTGATGGTTCGACAAAGTCCGGGGTGTTCCCCAATCCTGAAATCCAGCCCAGGCTGCTTTACCACCGACACTTCATGCTGTCGGAATTCCTGGGAAACGCGGACCCGGAACTTCAACAGCAGGTCATTCGCAGCTACGCCCGCAATCTGTGCCGCGAACACAGCGCCGTATCCGTTTCCGTTTCACTCGTCCGACATGACCTGCCGACGATGGAACGAGTTCGTGCCGGAGGAACCCTGGAGGACGGAGATCTTTACGAAGAACAGCCTCTGGGAATGTTCCGATGGGACGAACTGCAGTGACGCTTTCCGGCGACCCCGGTCCGGAGGAAGCCGGCGGCAAGGCACCAGCCCATGTGCCCGGAGACGTCCACCAGGACGCGGCGAGTCGGCCGCTTCTGTCACGAGTCATGTCGGCCGGCGCGACCGTGGCCGGCGCATGGAACCGGTTCTGGTATTCGCCGAGCGATCCGACCGTGCTGTGCCTTCTCCGCTGGCTGGCAGGCGGAATGCTGCTGTACACGCACATCGTCTGGGGTCTGAATCTGTCAGCGTTTTTCGGGTCGGCGGGATGGCACAGTCCGGAGCTGCTGAAAGTTGTTCAGGAAGGAAGCCTGATGCCTTCGTTCCTGTCGTATGTGCCTGACCGATACCTGTTGGCCGTGCATTCGGTGTGCCTTGTGATTCTGGCGATGTTCTGGATCGGACTGGCGACGCGAGTCACATCGGTGCTGTCTCTGGTCATCACGATTTCGTACTGCCATCGGGCACTACTGGCGAATTTCGGTCTGGATCAGCTGAATGCCATTCTGTGCCTGTATCTGTGCATTGGCCCCAGCGGAGCGATGCTGTCCGCGGACCGGCTGCTGTCTGTGTGGCGAGCAACACGCCGGGCCGCGAGTCAGGGCGCCGCATTCGTTGCCCCGCCGATCCCGTCAAGCAGCGCGTCAAATCTGGCCATACGGCTGATCCAGATTCATTTCTGCGTCATCTATACGTTTGCCGGTTTGTCCAAGCTGCAGGGCCCGGCGTGGTGGAACGGTGAAGCCGTCTGGCTGGCGTTTGCCAACCTGGAGTACCAGTCGTTCGATATGACATGGATCGCGTGGTATCCGTGGATCGGTGAATTGCTGACTCACGGCACCATTGTGTGGGAAGTTTCGTTTGCCGCGCTGGTCTGGGTGCGCCCCGTACGTCCGATCGTGTTGCTGATCGGTTTCCTGCTGCACATCGGCATCGGCGGCATGATGGGGATGTGGACGTTCGGCCTGATCATGATTTTCGGACACATCGCCTTCTGGCCGAAGCACTGGGTCTCCCGGCTTGTCGAAAGGTTGCCGACTTCCGAACAACTGCTGGGGCTCGTGGCGCCACCGGCGGCGTCGGTTCCTGCGCCGTTCGAACCTGGCGGCTCACCATTGCCAGCGTCGAAGTTCGCGCCGGCCGTCCTGTCGATTGAGTTGCTGGCCGATGACGCTGAGCAGGACTCGGCGGCGGACGAAGTCGTGTTTCAGCCGGAGCACGCCCCGACACTGATCTACGTCGATGGACAGCGAAGCCGGCGACTCGCCTGTCTGCAATACTTTCTGGATCACGGGTTCAAGTGTCTTTCCTCAGAAAGGTCCCGCGAAGCCCGGCTGTTGTGCGAAGCGTCAGAACCAGATGCCGTGATCATTATGGGACGCGATCTGCCGGACAGTTCGATTGCGAAGCTCCCGTATCGGCTGAATTTGGAAGCAGGTCACCGGCCGATTTTTCTCGTGCTGACAAATCAGCAGTCGCGACGGCTCAATGGCCAGGTTCACGTTCCCGGTTGCCACGTACTGACCGGCGACGTCAGTCTGGGCAGGCTTCGCCGCGAGATTCAGGCTGTGCTCGCGACATCACAAAAACAGGCAATGCTGCTTCCGTCGGCAGGGCATTCCTGACGCCGTACCGACGATTCTCGCCTTCACTGGCAGCATCATGACCGAAGAAAGCTAAACCGCAGTGTGGCAGCTGATCGGCAGCCCGGTTCGATTCCTTCCGGAGTTCTTCCACGTGACACCGACACGATTGCAACTGAATCAACCAGTCGCGGCTTCGGCCATGCTTCTGACGCTGCTGCTGTGCTGCGGCTGCGCGGAGCGAATTGACAGTTGGTCGGAATTCGTTGAAGTCGCCTACCGGCATGAACGCAACGGCGAACTGCCGGAAGCCGTCGCGGCCTACAGGAAGGCGCTGGAACTCGATCCGAAAGCGGCCGTGACCTGGTACGATCTGGGAGTCGCCTACGCGGGAATGGAGCAGTTTGAAGATGCCGTTGAGGCGTATTCGACGGCCATTCAGCTCGACCCTGAAATGGCACGAGCCTTCAATAACCGAGCAGCCGTGTTCGCAAGTCTGAAGCAGTTCGCAAAAGCCGTTGACGATTGTGACAACGCCATCGCATTGCAGCCGGACGACTTTCTGGCGTGGCGCAATCGAGGACTTGCGAAGCACGATCTGGGTCAGTTTGACGAAGCCATCACTGACTATGACGCGTCCATTCGGCTGAACGGCACGATCGCGGAAACCTATCACTTTCGCGGAAATGCCTATCTGGATCGGCTGCAGTGGCAGCGAGCCCTGGACGACTTTGACCGCGCGATCGAATTGACCCCGAATCTGGCTGCCGCATGGCTCAGCAGGGCCAAAGCGCTCAGTCATCTGGAACGTTCCCAGGACGTAACCGTCGCGCTTGCCAAAGCGGAGGAACTTGGCGCCGACATCAGTACGTTCGAACCGGCGCAGATTTCCACGGATATCGCTCCGCCGCCGACAGAGTTCACTGCCATCGCAAAGCACACGACGCCGGACGTTGATCCCCGTCGGCATGCCGTCGAATTTGTCCGCAACTGGCTGACGAAAACGCAACACCGCGAAATTGCCGACTCCGGATTTCCATGGGATCTGCGAGACAGCGACGAAGAGATGTCGGCGGCCTACGTCGTGCGGATTGTGAATTCCCGCGAAGGAGGCCACGACGTCCGGTTTCCAATCGAACAGCTTCAGAGCATCATGGAAGCGCGTGATATCCGCACCACTTTGATCGTTGTTCGGCCCGCGTCCGCGTCGGATGACACGTCGGCGAACCCGGCGTTTGAACTGGTCCGGACTCTGGAAGACTGGAAGCCCGACCTGACGGCGATGAGTCCCGTGGAATGGTCGCTGCCGGTCACGGAAGGCGACTGACACGACAGGCCGCGCCGTTCGCAGCGGCGATCGGAATTCGCAGCCTCGTCCGCTACAGCGACATCAGTTCTTCCCAGCGCTTAAAGCACTCAGCCAGTTCCGACGTCACAGTTTCCAGTTCCTGTTTCGTGGCTGCGATTCGATCGCCGGATTCTCTGTACAGCGACGGATCCGCCATTAGCGCGTGCAGTTCGGCCTGGCGAGCTTCCAGCGCGTCGATACGTTCGGGAAGTTCATCCAGTTCGCGCTGATCCCGATAGCTGAGCTTCTTCGGCTTTGTGGTCGTGGTCGAAGCGCCGGCTGAAGTCGCCTTCGCGGCTGGTGCAGCGGCCGCGTTCGCCGGCTGTTTTTTCGGCAAAGTGGTTGCCGACGCTTCGGATTGTGCTTCCTTTTGACGCAGCCAGTCGTCGTAGCCGCCGTCATATTCCGTCACGACGCCGCTGCCTTCGAACACGATCGTGCTGGTCACAATGTTGTTCAGAAACGCCCGATCGTGGCTGACCAGCAGCAGCGTTCCCTGAAACTGAGGCAGCGTTTCTTCCAGCAGTTCCAGAGTTTCGACGTCCAGATCATTGGTCGGTTCGTCCAGCACCAGAACGTTTGCGGGTTTGGAAAGCAGCTTCGCCAGCAGCAGGCGATTGCGTTCTCCTCCGGAAAGGAACTCGACCCGCGTGTGGGCTCGATCGGGTGAGAACAGAAAATCCTGAAGGTAGCCCATCACATGTCGCTTGTTGCCGTCGATCAGCAGATGATCGGTGCCGTCACTGATGTTTTCGCGAGCGGTCTTTGCCGGATCAAGCTGGCCGCGAAGCTGATCGAAGTAGGCCACGGACAGATTCGTTCCCAGCCGAACATAGCCGCTGTCGGGTTTGAGTTCTCCCAGCAGAATCTTCAGCAGTGTCGACTTTCCGATTCCATTCGGGCCGATGATGCCGACCTTATCGCCGCGCATCAGCGTGGTAGTGAAATCGCGGATCAGCGGGTCGCCGCCGAAGCCGTGCGTAACGTTTTCGAGCTTCGCGACCAGTTGACCGGACTTCTCCGCCTGCTGAAGCTGCAGCTTTGCCGTACCGATCTGTTTTCGCCGTTCGGCGTGTTCCTGCCGCATCTTTTTCAAAGCTCGCACGCGGCCTTCATTGCGCGTTCGGCGGGCCTTGATGCCCTGTCGAATCCAGCGTTCTTCTTCGGCAAGCTTACGTTCAAAGTGAGCCTGCTCAATGGCTTCCGCGGCCAGCAGATCGTCGCGGCGCTTCAGAAATGTCTGATAATCGCACGTCCAGTCGAACAGCCGCCCGCGATCGACTTCGATAATCCTCCTCGCCAGTTCCTGCAGGAAGACACGGTCGTGCGTGACAAAGATCAGCGTCCCGTCGAAACGACTCAGGTAGTCCTGAAGCCAGAGAATCGAATCAATGTCCAGATGGTTGGTCGGTTCGTCCAGCAGCAGAATATCCGGCCGACGAATCATCGCCCGCGCCAGCAGCACGCGGCGCTTCATTCCGGCGGACAGTTCAGCAAACGACGCATCAGACGGCAGCTGCATTTCCATCAGCAGGTTCTCAAGCTGATCTCCGGCGGACCATAAATCGGCATCCGCCAGACGATGACTGGCCGCTTCGTAAATGTCCTGCTGCTCTGCCGACAGCGACTCGCCGCGATGCATCACAGTGTTCAGCCGCCGGTATTCGATCACCGCGTCGCTCAGGTCAGCAAACCCGCCGGCGGCGACTTCGAACGCGGACTGCTGCTCGACGACAGGGACATCCTGCGTCAATTCGGCGATGACGGTGTCCTGTTCCAGGTCGATCGAACCGTCATCGGGCCGGAGACGCCCCGCCAGAATTTTTAGCAGTGTGGACTTGCCCGCTCCGTTGCGTCCCACCAGCCCGATCCGTTCACCGCGATCGATATGCAGCGTGACATCATCCAGCAGCGCCGGATGCGAATACGAAAACGTGACGTTTTTGAGACTCAGGATTGGCATGCGGCGGACTGTAGCCGCCCCCCGCATCTCCGTGAAGGGGTTCTGAACGCGCCACGCGGCTTCATTTCGCCGGATTCCGGACGATCCAGGCAGCCATTTCCCAGAGTTTTGGCGTCTTGCCCTGCCACAGAATTCCGGCTCGATAAATGCGGCTGGCGGCGGTGACGATCACGGCGGTGCTGACCAGCATGATCAGAATGCTGACCGCGATCTGCCAGAACGGAACGTTGGCACCTGTCGCCAGCCGTAACACCATCATCATGGGAGTTGAAGGGGGAAAGAAGGACAGCGCCAGTGCCAGAGTTCCGTTCGGTTCGCGGACGACGTTGAACCAAACCATCATCGGCAGCACCAGCATCATCCAGACGGGCATCAGCAGGCCCTGTGCTTCCTTAAGCTGACTCACGGAGGCTCCGATTGCCATGAAGATCGAACTGAAAAACAGCACGGCCAGAACCTGATAAATCACAAACCAGGGAACGACGTGAAACGGAATGTTGTCGGCGTAGCCCTTGTAGTTCGCCAGCGCGTAGGCTCCGAAGCCGTAAAGCGAAAAGACGGTCAGCGAACCACCGACATTGCCCAGCAGTTTTCCGGTCATCAGTTGCCGCGCGTTGGCTGATCCCAGCAGTACTTCGGTGATTCGCAGCGTCTTTTCTTCCAGAACACTTTCCAGCATCGGCTGAGCGGACATCATCAGGATCATGAACATCAGCATCATGACGCCCATCGGCAGAAACAGGCTGGTCAGTTCATCCGGCTTCGCTTCGCTGACGATGCTGCCGCTGTCGTCTCTGGCGAACAGTCCGGCAGCCGCCACGGGAGCCTGGCGTTCGAGTTCCACGATCGTCTGCGGTGAAATTCCGGACTCCGTCAGGCGCCGTGTTCTGATGATCTGATTGATCGTTGTTTGTATCCAGCGTTTGACGTCGGACAGCGCCGCGTCTTCGGAGTAGTATTTCGATTCGGGAAGCTGCAGCGACTTCGGCTCGCTGAGATCCACTGCGGGAGGCTTCGTCAGGTCACCAGGAATCTCAACGAATGCGTGCAATCGTCCCGAGCGAACGTCGTCGGAAAGTTGCAGGCGCTGTTCGTCTCCAAAGTCCGCGGCGGGAAACGGTTCCAGCAGGTAGGTATTGATGTCGTCCAGGCCGAATTGTTCTTTGGCAGCCTTTTCTTCACGATCATGATCGGAAACGTCGGCAGTGGCATCACCCGTTGCAGTGCCCTGCAGAATCTGAGTAACCAGGTTCTTCTGATCGGCCGCCGCATTCAGCGCGTCGAAGAGTTCGCCGGTATGGTCAATGACTGCGATCCGGCGTACTTCCGACTTCTGCAGGCCCTTCAGCAGTCCGGGAATAAACATTCCTCCCGCCATCAGCACCGGCATCATGGCCAGTCCGATGATGAAAGCCTTGGTGCCGACCATCGCCTGGTATTCGCGGCGGGCAATCGTGAGGATCTTCTTCATGGAGTTCCGCCGGTCTGAGCAATTCGGACGAAAATGTTGTGCAGCGACGGTCGCAGCAGTTCGAAGTGTTCGACCTGAGCGCAGCTGACCAGAGCATTCAGGACGTCATTGGTTCGACAAGGGTCGGAAAGTGTCAGAATCGTGTGGGCACCTTCCTTTTCTGCTGATTCCACAGCCGGCAGCCTGTCGGGAATCGTCTGGCCTTCAGCAAGCCGCACCTTGATCTGATCGGCGGGATACTGCCGCTGAATCTCGTCGATCGATCCGTCCAGCACTTTTCGGCCTTCGCAGATCATGAACACGGTGTCGCACAGGCGTTCCGCGACGTCCATGTCGTGAGTCGAAAAGATGATCGTGGTGCCCTGACTGCGAAGTTCCAGAATCGCGTTCCGCAGGACTTCCAGGTTGACAGGATCCAGGCCGCTGAACGGCTCATCCAGAATCAACAGCCGGGGCCTGGCGACGACGGCGGCCATGAACTGCACCTTCTGCGACATGCCTTTTGAGAGACCGTCAATTCTGCGGCTTCCCCAGTCGGCGGCTCCCAGTTTCTCCAGCCAGTTCGTGATGTCGGTCTGGCAGTCATAGTGACCCTTCAGGCGAGCGTAATACGTCAGCAGGTCGCGCACCTTCATCCGGCGATAGAGACCGCGTTCCTCCGGAAGATAGCCGATACGGTCGTCGGCACAGGTCCCGGATTCCTGCCCCAGCACTTCCAGACGACCGTCGTCCGGGTCAAAGATCCGCAGGATCATGCGAATTGTCGTCGTCTTTCCCGATCCATTCGGACCGATGAAGCCGTGGATGGAACCCTGCAGAACGTTCAGGTCCAGAGAATCCACGGCGGTCACATTGCCAAACCGCTTGGTGACTCCGGACAACCTGACAGCACACTCCGACATCGATGGTTGATCTCCGAAACTGATTTTTTCCTGCGGGGAGCGATCGTGCGGGCCGGTTCCGTTTGGTGCCGCTTCGTGTAAGGCACTTTCAGGAACGGTGACTGACACCGGCCGGATCACCGCGATTGAGTGAATTCCGAGGTGACGGCCGGGAGGCAGTCCGGACACCCCGAAACATCATTCGCAGGCCGGCATTCGCAATTTGCATCAAATTGCGGGATTCGCGACGTTTGCCGACCCGCCCGCGCGGCACCGCTGTTCCCCCCGTCGAACCGCCCGACGGGAGACACGACTGCGATGCTTCCTCGCTTTGTTTCATTCCGGCTTGAGGTCTTCAAACACCAGCGGCGTGCTGCTGCCGGGCGGAGCGACCCGAAACCCGACTTTTCCATCCAGCACATCGATCAGAAGCTGGCCGCAGACTTCAGCCCGCCAGCCGTCCAGAATCCGGGGCAGCCCGTGTCCGTTCATGCCGAAGCGGTGATAGCGCACGAGTTCATTCAGATCGAGATTGTTAGCAACCAGTGACTGCGCGATGTCCAGTTCGGCGCACCGATTTGACAGCGACAGCGACAGCAGTTTTCCAATCACCTGCTCATCAGACGACGATTCCTGGCGACGATCTTCCGGCCGCGACGGAAGTTCGTCATCCGGAATGCTGCAGGCTTCCTGGATGATCTGAACGATGGTATCGATCTGTCGTTTGTATTCGGGGCGATTGAGATCACGGGTGGCCAGAGCCTGGCGACCGGTTCTGGGCTTGCGTTTCGCCAGGTCAATCATCAGGTCATCGCGCATGATCCGTCGAACCGGCCGATTTCGCGATGCCGCTTCGCCTTCACGCCAGCGGGCCAGACTCTGCAGAACGGCAAGGTCTCGTCGAGACAGCTTGTGGGCTCCCGAAATGCGTTCCCACGGCGGCGTTTGTTCGTCAGCATGAATGTCGGTGATCAGGCGTTCGAATTCGGATTCGGCCCATGCCAGCCGCCCCTGCTTTTTCAGACAGTTGACCTGCCGCTTCCAGATCGCCCGAACGTGTTCGACGTCCTCCAGAGCGTACCGCAACTGGTCGTCCGACAGCGGTCGACGCAGCCAGTCGGTGCGAGTCTGGCTGCCGTCAACGCGGCGATTCAGCACGCGCTGGACGATCGCCGAATACGACAGCGGGTAGCTCCGGCTGCGAAAGCCTTCCGCCATCTGGATGTCAAACAGCTTCTTCGGACGCCGCCCGATCAGTTGCAGGCAGAAGCGAATCTCCGCCTGGCCGCCGTGGACGATCACGGTGGTGGAGTCGTCCGCCATGATTTCCCACCACATCGACAGGTCGCCCACCGACAGCGGATCCACCGCCGCGGATTGTTCCTCCGTGGCAAACTGCAGCAGCCCCAGCGCAGGTCGGTAGGTGCTTTCCGAAACGAACTCCGTATCAAAGGCGACAATCCCGGCCGCCTGAATGTGGTGGCAAAGATCGACAAAATCTTTGTGGTGAGAAATGACGGCTGAATTCATGGTGGTCGACGGAAGGCTCGCCGGGAGAGTATGACTGAGGCTCTGCCTCGAAATCACTGAACGACTGCCGGCTTCCGATTTCTGATTTCTGGCAGAAGCAGGACAGAGTAATGCGGCTGCGGAAACCGAAGCATTCGTGTATGCCGCGGCTCTGACAGCAAATTGACGCGGCCGCAGGGAACTGAGGATGACGGGGCAGAGTTGACGGTGCGGGACTGGCTGACACCAGCGGGAGCGATTCTCGCGTTCACCATCCCTGCTTCGCAAGCCCGCGCCGGGGATTCCGGATTGTGTTTGTCCTGATTTCCGGTCGTTGGTTCCCGGTTTCCGGCGGACGTCGGAAAAATGCGGGAATTCCGGCCTTGCAGCCTTCGGCGGAACGGCGACGTGTGTAAAACGGGGGACGATCGTTGTTGTGTCCGCCCGGACGTCCCCGGGCCGGCGCCGGTCCTGTCTGTGGAGTATGAACAGATGATGGAACGTGTGATCGGGACGGAAGAACTGGCTGACGGCCAGCGTCGTTCTGTGGAAGTCGACGAAACTCCGGCGCTGGTTATTCGGCTGGGTGACGACTACTACGTGGTCGAAGACGTCTGCTCTCACGACGGGCAGCCGCTGACGAATGGCGACATTCAAAACTGCGCCATCGTCTGTCCGCGGCACGGAGCACGATTCGACCTGAAAACCGGTGCGGCACTGTGCATGCCGGCCACCAGACCAATTCGCACGTTTCGGACCGAAATCCGCGACGGCGCCGTCTGGGCCGGACCCAGCTGAGAAACTTTCGACGCCCCGGCCAGCGTCCCGTGATTACGGCACAGGCAGCTTCGGTTCGCTGATCGACGAGCGGCGAACCTGCCGGTTCGTGTCATTCCGGCTACAATGGCGGCACGATAACTCGCTGCCGCGCACATTTCCTTCAGTGAACCTTCCGGAAGAGCCCCCGATGACAACTGATGCACAGAATGAACACATGACCCCCGCCGGCGATTCGACGGCCGAATCTTCCGTCGCCCCCGAAACGCCGGAAACCGCACCGTCGACGGAAGCGACCTACATTGAGGCCCTGAAGCAGGTCATCGACCCGGAATTGATGGTCAACATCGTTGATCTCGGACTGGTCTACTCGGTGGAACAGGACGCAGAAGACAGCGGCAGGGTGGCTGTGGAAATGACACTCACCAGCCCGGCCTGCCCCGCGGGACCGCAGATCGTCAGCCAGGCAAAGATGGCTCTGGAACGCCTGCATGATGTCAACGAGGCCAGGATCACGATGACGATGTCCCCGCCATGGACTCCCGAACGCATGACCGACGAAGCCCGCGACCAACTCGGCATCTTCTGATTCGCGGGGCTGAGCGCTTGGTCGCGTGGGCGCAACACGCGGGCCGGACGGTATCGACCACGCGGACATTCCCCGGACCGAAGCGGGAGCGACTGCGGTGACGCGCGGCAGCATGCCCGGAGGCTGTCGCTTTCAATCGTCGGTACCGGATGACGCGACGGGGCAGCTACGCGATCGTCACCTGCGGATCGAGGTACACGTCCTGAATTGCCTGCAGCAGTTGTGCCCCTTCTGTCATCGGTCGCTGAAACGCCTTGCGGCCACTGATCAGTCCCATGCCGCCCGCTCGTTTGTTGATAACAGCCGTGCGGACAGCCTGCGCAAGGTCATCCGCTCCGGCTGATGCGCCGCCGGAGTTAATCAGGCCGACCCGACCCATGTAGCAATTTGCGACCTGGTAACGACAAAGATCAATCGGGTGATCGGTGGTGAGTTGCTCGTAGACAATCGGGGATGTCTTGCCGAACTTGAGCGCAGTGTAGCCTCCATTGTTTTCCGGCAACTTCTGTTTGACGATATCCGCCTGGATCGTCACGCCAAGGTGGTTGGCCTGTCCGGTCAGGTCAGCCGCCACGTGGTAGTCCCGATCTGCCTTGAACGCCGGGTTTCTCAGATAGCACCACAGGATGGTCGCCATCCCGAGTTCGTGGGCCTCCTGAAATGCTTCCGCAACTTCCACGATCTGTCGGCTGGATTCATCGGATCCGAAGTAGATCGTCGCACCTACAGCGACGGCTCCCAGGTCATAAGCCTGCCGCACTTTGCCGAACATGACCTGATCAAAGCGACTCGGGTACGTCAGCAGTTCGTTGTGGTTAATCTTGACGATGAACGGAATGCGGTGAGCGTAACGTCGGGCGACGCTGCCCAGCACGCCGAAGGTGGAGGCAACGCCGTTGCAACCGCCTTCAATGGCCAGCTTCACTATGTTCTCAGGATCGAAGTACGCCGGGTTCGGGCTGAATGACGCGCCGGCGGAATGTTCGATTCCCTGGTCAACAGGCAGGATGGAAACGTATCCCGACCCTGCCAGCCGGCCGTGACCCAGCAGCCGCTGCAGACTCGCCAGCGTCCGGCAGTTTCGATCGCTCGGAATAAACAGCCGGTCAACCGAATCGGGACCCGGGACGTGCAGCGATTCGGCAGGGATTCCTTTGCAGACATAATTGAGCAGCGAGTCTGATTCCTTGCCAAGTAATTCGACGGTCTTTGACATGAAGGGACTCCAGCGCTGAAGTTATTGACGAACTCATCGCGCGGAAATGAGGTTCACGGAACAGTGGCGCCGACGAGTCACCGCAAGCAACAGGTCGGCGCAAACGAGCGAAGTCTGCCTGAACCTTCGCAATTTCGCACGCCAACCACGCGAAAATGTCCAGGCGGCCGTCAGTTTTCCACACCATACTTCTGACCTACGCGGGACGGCGAAATTTCGGTGAGCCGTCTTTCAGAGGATCCGTGGTGATGATTGCGCAATGACGTCGCGCGGCTCACGCACGGGGAGGAATGCGATGCGGCGGCGAGCAGCGCGGTCTATGAGAACGGCGATTTGGATCCGATGTGGCGGGTGTGGTGGTTGGGAGGCCGCCTTGCCGGTTCGTCGCGCGGAGCGTGACGGGTACTGCGCGAAACTTGAGGGCTCGGCGGCGCTGACGAGAAGTCGCGGACTATTTTTCGTCGGTTTTTCTGGTGCCGATCACGTCCAGTTCACCGGCGTTGCCATTGATGTCGTAGGCGATCTTGCCGGAGAGCGAGTCTCCTTTGGGAGTCACTGTGTATTTCGCCGTCAGAGTGTTTCCGTCGCGTTCGCCGCTGACTGTGAACATCAGTTTGCCGTCTTTGACCGTCACATCTTTCGCGGCTGCCTGGAACTGTCCGTTCAGCCCTGTGTAGTCGCCCTTGATGCTGTCACCGGTCACGGTGAACTTGACGGTCGGGGTCAGAGTGTTTCCGTCAGGTGTTTCCAGCTTCAGCGACCACGTCCCCGCGACATCTTCGGGCTCGAGTGATCGCGCTGCCGTCCAGGGGAATTCAGCCGTCTGACCGCTGGCATCGATGGAGACCGTTCCGTTGACTTCTTCGCCCTTGATCACGCCGTCAAACTTCAGCCCGATTTTGGTGCCTTCCAGGTCGACATCAAAACGGAACTCCAGCTTGTCACCGTCGATTCTGCCGTTTTCAATTTTGATCGGACCGATGTTCCCCTTGTAGCGTCCGGTAAGCTGGTTGGCTTTGCGGTCATAGTTGAGTGTCAGGGCATCTTTGACGGAGACACCGTTTTCGTCGTGTTCCCAGTGCCACGTTCCCGAAGGATCAACGGCTTCCTTCTTCGCGGCGTCCTGTGGCGCGGCGAACGCCGGTGCATTGCAGAGGCTTGCCAGGACAACGGATGCCGCCACGATGCGGCCGGTGGTGAGAGCAACAGGACTTTGAAATTTCATCGGGACGACTCCTGCCAGGAAACGAGCGAGTGGGCGACGAATGCCGGTCCGTGGCAATAACGCTGTCCGTGTGAGCCGGGCCGCAGAATACACGAAGCCGTGCAATTTCCAATCGTGACGCGAGTCACGGGACTTGCGTCACGCATGACGACGCACACAGTCGGTCAACTTCAAACAAGCGTAAAGTTGAACGCGCTGCTCCATGTTCCGGCCACGTTTCCGCCGGCGACCGCCCGGACCCACGCTCGGTATTGCCCGGTCGCAAGGTCGCTTCCGGCGGTGTGCTGCAGCGCGGTGATGGACGTTTCGTGGATGACCCGAACGACATTGCGAGTCAGATCGTTGACCCACAGTTCGTACCGCACCGCGCCGGCTGCCGCTGACCAGATGAACGTCGGGCGGGCGGTGTTCGTGCCCGTGACATCAGATATCTGTGTTGAACCCGGAGGCACGCCGACCGTGAATTGGAACGGCTCGCTCCATGTTCCCGGATCTCCGGTTGCCGGTCGCTTGCGAGCCCACGCCTTGTACGGAGCGTTGACAAGGTCAGTTGACGGCGTGAACGATGTTCCCGTGATCGCAGTTTCGTGTATCACCCGCGCTGCACCGCCGATTTGATTCACCCACAGTTCGTAGGTTGCCGACGCGTCGCCGGTCCAGGTGAACTGCGGACGCGGTGTCGTGGATATTCCTTCGGGACCGGTAATTGTCGGAGCCTTCGTGATGGCGATTTCGAAGGTCAGGCCGGTGCTCCACACCGATGTTACGGCACCGCTTTTCGCCTGCACCCAGACACGGTAGATGCCGTCGCTCAGATCCTGCGTCGGAGTAAACGACGTGCCGGTCAGCGATGGTTCACGAATCACCTGTCCGGCTCCGCTGCCGATGCGGCTGACCCAGAGGTCGTACGAAGCTGCGTTTTCCGAAGCCGTCCATTCGATGACCGGTCGCCGCACAGTGACATTGTATGTTGACGGTGCCGTCACTGTGACAGGTGCGAGAATCAGGCTGAATGCCTGCGGATCGCTCCAGATTCCGTTGCCGGCTTCATTTCCCGGACGAACCCAGACGCGGTATTCGCCGAACGGCAGATCTTCCGTCGTGGTGAATGATGTGCCGCTGATGTTTGTTTCATGGATGATCGCTGACGGTCCGCCAATGCGGTTGACCCACAGTTCGTATTTCGTCGCCTGAACCGCGGATGTCCAGGTGAACGTCGGTCGCAGGTCCGACGAACTGCCGGCAGGCGCCGTGACGGAAGCCGACAGCGGGACGACGACATCCATCGAACTGGCGGCGGTCTGACCGTCCAGGTCGGTCGCAGTGACGGTAATCGTTGCCGTTCCGGATTGCCCCGGCACTCCGGTGATTTGCAACTGACCATCGATCACGACGGCGGAAACCACGTCCGGATTCGTGTTGCCTGTGACCTGAAACGTCAATTCGTCGACGACGGTTGTGGTGGTCGTCACGAGATGCTGGCGAAGGATGCTGCCCGATTCGTAATTCCGAACAGGCAACTCATTGAACGGAGAACCCGCGTTGACGATCTGCAGCGCGGCGATCGCGTCCGCCGTCTGCATGCCGTCAAACAGCACGTGACCAAACACCGTGAACCCGCCGTTTTGCGGATCCAGTATCGAGGAATTGTCACCAAGACTGACGAACCACTGCGAATTGGCGCTGTTCGGGTCGCCCGCCTGTTTGGCCATCGCCACCGTGCCGCGGACGTTCAGCGGAGTCCCCGGTTCCAGTCCGCCGAGTTCCGGATCGAACCAGTTGTCAAACTCATTGACGACGTTGCCGTTGTTGGCGACGTTGCCGACCTGTTCCGTCTGGGACATCGTGTACCCGCCGCCCTGAATCACGAATCCGGGATCAGATCGGTGGATGAACATGTCGGTGTAGTTTCCGCCGCCGGCAAGGCTGACAAAATTCGCCGCCGTCAGAGGTGTCACTCGGTCGTACGTTTCTATGATAAAGCTGCCCAGCGGTGTCTCGATGCGGACCGTGGAACCTTCGATCGCCGGGTCATCGAAATGGCTGTTCAGGCTGACCGTCTTCACGTCCGTGTCAGACTTCAGCGAAACATTCTCCAGCGGTGAGATTGTTGTCGCGGACAGCAGCACGCGAGCTTCCAGCACATCCGCCGCCGTCGATGGCCGGGCTGCCCGTTGTCGCCGGGATCGACGACGACCGCGGCCGAATTCCCTTCCGGCGATTCGCGAAATCAGCGACATGGTCAATCCTTTGATTCGTGCGTGGCTTCGTGCTTAATGCCTGTCCCTGCCCGGATGACAATTCCGCCGGCGAACTCAGGCTGCGGCAGTTCCGCCCGAAACGAGACGCCGCCGGGCGCGATTCCGTTGAGCGCGGCGGGACGGGTTTGGCGTCGCTGATTGTTGCACACATTCCGGTTTCGGGGCAATGTGAGTCGGCGCGGCAGAACGCGTGTTCGGGGAGGTACCGCGAATCTTTCGCCGCGACGCCGACGATTTCTGTGGCGGTTTTGAAATTCCAATGCCGCCTGCGTAAAACTCAGGCAGCGGAGCCGTGTCTGTTTTGCTCGCTGACCTACGGAGTAAGGAATCCAGGGATGTACCAGACGGATGATTCGAAAACCAAACTGGCAACCTTCGGAGGCGGATGCTTCTGGTGTACCGAAGCTGTTTATGACCGACTGAAGGGTGTGAAGAAGGTGACGTCGGGCTACAGCGGAGGCAGCGTGGTCAACCCGACGTATGCTCAGGTCTGCACCGGATCCACCGGTCACGCGGAAGTGATTCAGATTGAATACGATCCGAAGGAAATCGCCTTCGAACAGGTTCTGGACGTGTTCTTTCACACGCATGATCCGACGACGCTGAATCGTCAGGGAGCCGACGTCGGAACTCAGTATCGGTCGGTTGTTTTCTTCCACGACGAGGAACAGAAGCAGCAGACGCAGGACATGATCCGGACACTGAACGCGTCCGGCGACTTCGATCGGCCGATCGTGACGAAACTCGAAGAATTCGAAAAGTTCTATCCGGACGAAGACTACCACCAGAACTACTTCGATCAGAACGGCGGCCAGCCCTACTGCCAGATCGTGGTCGGGCCGAAAGTTGCGAAGTTCCAAAAGCGGTATCAGTCGATGCTGAAGAAGGAACCGGCCGAAGTCCGGTGAGATACGTCGTGTCCGGCGCGCCGCTGGATAGGCTGTCCTGTCTGTCGCAGCCATTCCATGGTCGGAGAGATATGCCGCGGGCGGGGAAAAACGAGGTATTCAGGCTCGCGACCGTAAGGCGATCGGCAGATAAGTGTTCACCAATGCAGAGCGACAATCGCTTCACCCTCCCGTTGAAACGGGAGGGTCGCCGATAGAATGCCGTTCAGGCGTTCGATCGCGGGGAGGGCCATGCACGGGGAACTCCCGTCGCGCGGACGCCCTCCCCTCGTTTGATCGCCTGCACGGCTATCAAACTTCGACCCTCCCGTTGAAACGGGAGGGTCTGTTCTCATCGGCCGCAGGCCAAAGAGTTGCGAAAAGCATCAGTGTCCGCCGCGGCCAGAAGAAATCCGGCAACATGGAAAGCGGCTACGGAGAAGGCGTCTCATGCCGCGTGCGTGAGCAGCATCGTCAGGCGACCGGAAATGAATGAAAAGTTCTGGTATCTGAAAAACTGTCCGCTGTTCCGCCAACTGACTCCGGAGCAGATTCGCGGAATTGAAGCAGCCTGCTTTGCCCGCGAATTTCAGCGCGGCGAGTTCATCTATCTGCCCAGCGACATGGGCGATTCAATCCTGTTGCTGGCACGCGGTCGGGTTCGAATTTACCACGTGACGCCCGAAGGCAAGCAGGCGATTCTGGGCTTTGTCGAACCGGGAGAACTCTTCGGCGAACTGTCCGTGTTCGACGAGCACCGCCGCGAAGAATACGCGGAAGCCGCGGACAAGTGCTTTGTCGTTCTGATGCCCCGTCACGTCATGCAGCACGTGATGGCGGAAAATCCGGATATTTCGCTGGGGATGACTCGGCTGTTCGGATTTCGGCTCAGACGCATTGAACGCCGGCTGAAGTCGCTGCTGTTTCGTTCCAGTCGTGACCGGCTGATTCATCTGTTGCTGGAACTTGCCGAGAAGTACGGCCGTCGCCAGCCCGACGGTCTGCTGATTGCGATGAAGATCTCTCACCAGGATCTCGCCAGCGTCATCGGCGCGACGCGGGAGACGGTGACGATTACTCTTGGCGAACTGCAGCAGGAAGGCATGGTGGAAATCCAGCGCCGCCGCGTTGTTCTGAAACGGGTCGAAGACATGACCAGCCTGGTCGACTTCGGTCCTCTGCGACTGGCGGCTGCCGTCTGACAACGCGCCGCAATTCCTGCCGCTATTTCTTCGCGCGTTTCTTCCGCTTCAGTTTGCGCAGGCCGCGGTACCTTCCGCGACGCAGATTCTGCCACGTCAGCTTCGCGTAGTCGTCCGAAAGGGTTGCCACTTCACTGCGGCGCAGGTCCAGCGTCAGGTGATTTCCATTCGGATCCCTGACCAGCACGAAGGGGACACAGACCGCTTTCACCTTCAGAGGAGTCCCGCTGTTGCAGGGGATGTGCTGATAGCGAATCGGCAGTTCCGGCGGAAAAGCGCCAACGTCTGCTCCCCAGAAAAACGACGGCAGTTCGCAGGCGGACCGCAGCACGGTGACGTAGCTGCCCACTCGAACATCCTCAGCGGATGTCGGCTTCGCAGCGGTCACGGGCAGCGCGTCCGTGAGGGTTTCTGGATCCTGAGTGGCGTAGTTCATAGCGAAGTATCGGACACGCCGTCGGTCGCCGGGTTCGCTGCCAGACGAACGGTCCGCTAACGCCAGCCAGGTTTCGCGCGCGGCGTGCGAGCAACATTCCGCTGCGGGTCTGCCTGGATGCTCGCCGCTGGCATGGACCCATAAGCGGATTGCTTCGATCACACGAGCGACTGGCGGTGCGACCGGTGCAAGTCGTCTCCGCCGTCGCGACCTGCGGATTGCGCATGCGCTTTGGGTGTCGGTCCTGCGCCGCAAGCCGGTTTCCTCAGGACAATGCTTGCAGTTCCCTTGTGTGACACGACAATCCGGCCGGTTTTGTTCGCAATTTCCGCGGAAAACGGCGGCTGCGCGCTGTTTCAGGAATCGTGATCTGTCGCCCGCTGCCGGGCACTCAGAAAGAATCAGGATGTCCGAAGACTATTCGTCCGAACTGGAAACGGCGTTGCAGGCGGTCCGGCAGGCAGCCGCCGTGTGCCGAGCCGTGCAGGCTTCCATCACCGAAGAATCGCTGGAAAAGAAGGACAAGAGTCCCGTCACGGTGGCGGACTTCGCCAGCCAGGCTCTGATCTGCCGCACGCTGCAGTGGGCGTTTCCGAATGATCCGGTGATCGGGGAAGAAGGTGCCGAAGAACTGCGCACCGATGCCGGCAGTGCCTTCCTGAGCCGCATCTGCGAAGAATGCGGCGCGGTCGGCGTTCCCGCGACGGGTGACGAAATCTGCGGCTGGATCGATCGCGGAGATCTGCAGGAGTACCGGCCGCGATTCTGGACTCTGGATCCAATCGACGGAACAAAAGGTTTTCTGCGAAAGGACCAGTACGCGATTTCGCTGTCGCTGGTCGTTGATGGGAAGATCCAGGTGGGAGTGCTGGGGTGTCCGAACATGCCGCTGAATTCCCTGCATCCCGAGGGACCTCGCGGAGTGCTGGCATGGGCGGTGCGCGGCCAGGGCAGTTTTCAACAGCCGCTGGATGATCCGCACGCTGACGCAGCACCGATCGCGGTGACTCAGACCGTCAATCCCATCGACGCTCGATTTTGTGAATCGGTGGAATCCGGGCACAGTTCTCATGACTGGTCAGGCCAGATTGCCTCGGACCTGGGCATTCAGAACGAACCGTTCCGGATTGACAGCCAGTGCAAGTATCTGGCGGTCGCCCGCGGAGACGCCGACATCTATCTGCGTCTGCCGACGCGCCGAGGCTATCAGGAAAAGATCTGGGACCACGCCGGCGGCGTGATTGTGGTGGAAGAAGCCGGCGGACGGGTCACCGACATTCAGGGCCGCGATGTTGAGTTCAATCACGGTTCGACTCTGTCGGCCAATCAGGGCATGCTGGTCACAAACGGTCGCTTTCACGATTCTGTTGTCATCGCCGTCGTGAAGAATGCTCCCGGGAACGCCGTATAAGCGGGGACTGCTATGGAGTGGCTCTCAACCGCGCTGACGCTGTTCGTCATTTCCGCATCGATCGTGGGAATCATGGTGCTGCGGTTTTCCGCGGACATCACACTGCTGGCCGGATTGGCGGCCCTGCTGGTGTATGGAGCCTTCGATGTAAAGTTCGGGCTCAGCGTCGAAGACGGGCTGAAGGGATTCGCGAATCCGGGTGTCATGACCGTCGCCGTGTTGTTTGTCGTGGCTGACGGACTGCAGCGCACGGGAGCACTGGCGTGGATCGGCATGAGGCTGCTGGGAACTCCCAAAGGCCGCGTGTCCGCGCAATTGCGTGCGATGGTGCCGGCCGCCATGCTTAGTTCCGTGCTGAACAATACTCCTGTTGTCGCCCTGATGATGCCGATTCTCAGCGACTGGTCCCGCAAGCACAGAATCTCCGTCAGCCATCTGTTCCTGCCTTTAAGTTACGCGGCGATCCTGGGAGGCATGTGTACGCTGATCGGAACCAGCACGACGATTGTCATCAACGGCGAACTGCCCGCCGAAAGCCGCCTGACAATGTTCGAACTGGCGTGGGTCGGTGTCCCGACTGCGGTCGCCGGCCTGGCGTTCATCACGTTTGCCACGAAGTGGATTCCGGAACGCAAACCGGCATTCACTTCGATGGACGATCCGCGGGAATACACCGTCGAAATGGAAGTCGACGCCGGCAGCCCGCTGGTCGGTAAGACAATCGAACAGGCCGGCCTGCGGCATCTTCCCGGCGTGTATCTGATGGAAATTGACCGGGGCGGACACGTGATTCCGGCCGTCAGTTCCGACACGCTGCTGGAAGCGAACGATCACCTGGTGTTTGTCGGCGTCGTCGAATCCGTGGTGGACCTGCAGCGGATTCCGGGGCTGAAACCGGCAACCGATCAGTTGTTCAAGCTGAATGGTCCGCGAGCACATCGCTGTCTGGTGGAAGCGGTCGTGTCCGGCAGCTATCCGTACCTGAGAATGACAATTCGTGAGTCCAGATTTCGGTCGCAGTACAACGCAGCCATCATCGCTGTGAATCGCGATGGTACGCGTTTGCCGGGAAAGATCGGCGACATCCGGCTGCAGGCCGGCGACACTCTGCTGCTGGAATCAAACCCGAACTTCATCGAACGGCAGCGCAATTCCCGGCACTTCTACCTTGTCAGCGAAGTCCAGAATTCCGCTCCGGTCCGCCACGAAAAAGCCTGGATTGCCCGGCTGATTATGCTGGGCTTCATCATCGCCGCGTCGGTGCTTAGTTCCTACGGCATCAAGGACGCGGCTCTGCTGGCTTCTCTTCCCGCAGCACTGCTGATGATCCTGTTTCGCTGCTCGCGGACCAGCGACGCCAGACGATCGATCGACTGGAACGTTGTGCTGGTCATGGCCGCCGGACTGGGTATCGGCAATGCCATGAGAACCAGCGGAGCGTCAGACTTTGTTGTTAATCAGACGCTGAAATTGGTCGGTAACAGCCCGCAGTTAATGCTGGCGATCATCTTTGTGCTGTCTGTGACGCTGACAAACATGATTACCGCCAAAGCCGCGGCGGTGCTTGTGCTGGAGATCGCTCGCGAAGCGGCGGAATCGATGGGGATCAGCATTTCTCCGTTTGCGATCGCCGTCATTATGGGGGCCGCCGGAAGCTTCGCGACGCCCTATGGTTACCAGACAAACATGATGGTTTACGGTCCCGGCGGATATCGGTCGACCGACTATCTGAAGCTGGGAGTGCCGCTTAGTATTCTGGTGGGGATCATCACGTTGATGATTGTCCCACAGGTCTGGCCCTTCTGACCGGCGCGAAAAGCCGTCTGTCCGAATGTCGCCGTCGGCCAGGACTCTTCACGAAAACTGCATAATTGTCGGCCACACTGCCGTCGCAGCGCTCGCTACGTCGATCTTGCTCCCGTGGTCAGGATCGGCGTAGACTTTCGCCTCAGGCGTGTTTGGATCACCGTCGCGACTTCATTCAGCGGATGCCTTGAATGATCAGCCAGGCAGGGATGCACGGTTCATTTGCCGAACCGGCTTGTGAAGCCAAGACCAGCCAAAACAACGTCAAACTGTTCGTTCTCGATACCAACGTCATTCTTCACGATTCGGCGTGTATCTTTAATTTCGAAGAGAACGACATTGCTCTGCCGATCACGGTTCTGGAAGAACTGGATCGCTTCAAGAAGGGCGACGGAGACCTGAACTTTCAGGCGCGGCAGTTCCTCCGGCAGCTCGACAGTCTGACGGGCGACGTGATGTCCGACGAAGGAGCCCCGCTGGGCGACGGACTTGGGCGAATTCGCGTGCTGATGAGTCTGCAGAGTGCCCGCACGCGTCAATCGTTCCTTCACGACAGCGCTGACCACCGCATTCTGAATACGGCGCTGGCGGTGTCGGAACTGATGGAAGAACGCGAAGTTGTCCTGGTGACCAAGGACACCAATCTGCGACTGAAGGCCAAGGCGTTCGGCATGATTTCGCAGGACTACAACAGTGATCGTGTGCAGGACATGCACGCGCTGTACACGGGACGGCGGACCGTCAATGACGTGCCTTCCGCAGTTCTGGACCAGCTTTTTCAAAACGAAGGATGTGTCCCGGCCGCTGATGTCTGCATTGTGGAATCACCGGTCAGCAACGAGAACTTCATCCTGCGCAACGGGTCACGTTCCGTGCTTGCGTCATTCAACTCGGAACTGTCTCAGTTTTGCCGGATCACAAAGTCGTCCTGCTTCGGAATCCGCCCGCGAAACGCCGAACAGTCGTTCGCGCTGCAGGCGCTGACGGACGACCGCATCAAGCTGATTACCCTGGTCGGCCGTGCGGGAACGGGCAAGACGCTGCTGTCGCTGGCAGCGGCACTGGACCGCGTGGCGGCCTACCGCCAGATTCTGCTGGCACGGCCGATTGTGCCGCTCAGCAATCGTGATCTCGGATTTCTGCCCGGTGACGTCCAGGCCAAGATCGAACCGTACATGCAGCCGCTGTTCGACAATTTGTCGGTCATCAAACACGAAAACCCCGGATCCCGGGACATGGTCAGTCAGATGATGGAGGAAGAACGCCTGCAGATCACTCCGCTGGCCTACATTCGCGGACGCAGCCTGCAGCAGACTTTCTTCATTGTTGATGAAGCTCAGAACCTGACTCCGCATGAAGTCAAAACCATCATTACCCGCGCGGGTGAAGGCACGAAGATCGTGCTGACGGGCGATATTCAGCAGATCGACCATCCGTATCTGGACTCAGCCTCGAACGGCCTGACGTATGTCATCAACCGCATGAAGGGCCAGCATCTGTACGCTCACGTCACGCTGGAAAAAGGCGTCCGCTCCGAACTGTCCGAAGCCGCCAGCAGCCTGCTGTAGGCGATGGGCAGATGAGAATTGACCAATGCAGAGCGACAATTTCTGCACCCTCCCGTTTCCACGGGAGGGTCGCCGATCGAATGCCGTTCAGGCGTTCGATCGCGGGGAGGGGGTCGCACGGGGAACTCCCGTTGCGCGGACGCCCTCCCCTCGTTTGGTCGCCTGCACGGCGATCAAACTTCGACCCTCCCGTTGAAACGGGAGGGTGTATTCTCATCTGCCGCGGCTTGGCAGGACGGTCAGAATTCGATCCGCAGCAGCGGTACGTTCGGGCCGCGAAGGAAGTACTGCTGCTGACTGGGAGCGAGCAGATTCTGGTTGCCCATGCCGGAACCAAACGCCGCTTCCTCCAGGATCAGCCGGCGGCGCACGTTTTGAGGCAGCGGCCGGGCTCGACGAACTTCGTCCACCAGAGCCTGATAGTCCGCGTTGGCACGATAGGCGGCATCGGCATACCAGCGTTCGACGATCACCGCCTGGTGTTCGGCCGAATAATCGCGAAACGCCTGCCCGGCAACCACCGTCGGATTGTACGCGGCGTTCCGGCTGCCACTGCTGAATGTCGCGGCCACCTGATGACAGACCGAGTTCGAAATGGAGCTGGTTCCCATGTTCTGGTACTGCCAGACGTGCGTCAGCTCATGCACCAGCACGCGGTTGGACATGTCGTCCTGAATGCGAATGTTGTTGCCCAGTGTCGTGGGAGCAGCCGCGATCGCAGCTCTGACGATTCGAACGGGTTCCAGATCAATGGACTGCTGGAACACGAACCGTGCGATTCTGGTTTCCGCAACGGTCAGTGACCGTCCGGAATGAGAAAACGCGGCACCGGATTCGTGAGCCCAGACTTCCAGCGTCGGCAGACGCAGACGGAGGTTGTCGCCCATGATTCGATCCTTTCGAATGCGGGAGAAGTTCTGCCGGGCGGACGAAGATGCCCGGCACGTGCAGCGCAAACGGAAGGTCACGTCGGCGCCGCAACCCGAAGACGTTCATTTTCCGAAGAAATGTCCTGCGGTTGCCGGAAATCCGGGTTCAGCAGTCAGATTCCCGGAATCAATCCCGGCCGCGTCCTCCCGCAGCCGAATCGTCAGCCGTGACCGCCGGAACAATTACCCGAGTGGCTCCCGGCCGCGCCGCATCGGCCGGGACGACCGCGACGTTTTCACCAGTGATTCCGATTTTGCAGCGGCCACGTCGGCAGAACGTGACTCCGGGCTTCGTCAGTCGGGTTACCACGCAAGCCCGCGCGCGATTGCACGATTACCGTCTGGACAGCTTTTCCGTTCCACCTGATGGATGATGCACCGATGCTGAGTTTAGAAGAAGCACCCGTCCTTCTACGAGACACCGACGACCAGTTGACGCAGGTTCTGCGGCAGGAAAACGTCCAGCTCAAGGCGGGACTGGTCAACATTCAATCAAACCTTGCCGATTCCGTAGCGGTCAATGTCGAGAACATCGATAACTGCCGGCAGATTGAGGAACAATGCAACCAACTGGCCACCGAGTCTGAAACAATCCGGTCGGAAGTTGACCAACTGAGCGCCGCCGTGTCGGAGATGCGGGAACTGGTCGAAGAAACCGACCGGCAGCTGATGGGGATTCATTCCTTTGTCGCTTTGATCCAGAAGGTGGCCGCTCAGACCAACCTGCTGGCGCTGAACGCCACCATCGAAGCGGCCCGGGCCGGCGACGCGGGCAAGGGATTCGCTGTGGTCGCCAACGAAGTGAAGGCGCTGTCTCAGCAGACGCGCGAAGCGGTTGACAACATCGGTGCGTCCGTGGAGTCCATCCTGGCGAATTCGCAGCGCGTGGCGGTTCGGGTTCGTGACCTGGATGAACGAAGCTGCGGAATCCGCGGCACCGTGGGCGGTCTGAATGAACGCATCCACGAAACCAGCGAAAGAAATGCCGATGCCACCGAGCGTGTCGTGGCGTCCAACGAGCGGGTCTTCATGAGTCTCGCAAAGATCGACCACGTGATCTGGAAGGTCAATACCTACCTGAGTGTGATCGACGGCAAGCCGACCTTTGCATTCGTGGACTGCCGCAACTGCCGGCTTGGCAAGTGGTACTACGAAGGTGACGGCCGATCGTCGTTCTCCGGAACCTCAGCCTTTCGAAGACTCGAAGCACCGCACGAAGCCGTGCATCAGGCGACACGTCGCGTCTTCGATCTGCTGGAATCGGGTGCCATTGGCGAACATTCCAGCGCTCTGACAACTGCCCTCGATGCTATGGAAACCGGCAGCGATCAGGTGTTCGACCGACTGGACCAGATGCTGGCCGAGAAGAGTCATTCCCGGGGAAGGTAAGGAGTTGCACGGGAATAAGGCGTGCGGCAGATGAGAATCTACCTGCCAGCCGCACGGCGCTAACCCCGGTTCTCTTCGAACACAACCGCGGCCAGCGCCCTGCAGCTGATGCAGCCAGCAACAGGACTGATGTTTCATGAAACGTGGCGCTGGCCAGCTATGCAAAAGCTTCCAGCGTGTCGTCGAGCCGCTTGCGAGCGTGGCGGACAACATCAGACAGCGAATCCCGGTGCAGCGAGAATGAATCGGTGGCCGCCTGAAAAACGTCACCTTCCGCCGTCCAGCGTTCCGGCTGTCCCTCGACCATCCATGCCAAAAAGTTGGAGATGCACAGGCCGTAGCACAGGTCGGAACCGCAATCGTCCGGAGTATGATGATACTGAACGGCACGCGCAATGGATTCCGGCAGTTTCCATGCCTGAGCCACCACAGCACCAACCTCGGCATGGTTCACGCTCAGCACAGCCATTTCCCGGTTGATAAATGGCATGTCGACCGACCGATCATGGAGTGCCTTCTTGTGGTCATCGGTCAGAAACTCCGACAGCACAAGTTTGCCGAAATCGTGCAGAAGGGCAGACAGCAGAAGTTCATCGCTAAGGCGGTTCGACAACAGTTTGGAAAGCTCCTGACCACACGCCATGCAGGCGACGGCGTGCCGCCAATAGCTGTCCGGTGTCAGGTCGAATGCGGACAAGTCGGGGTTCTTCTTTGGTCGGACGCTGTCAGACATGGCAATCGATAAGACCGCACCCGACCCGACTCGCAGTATCGCCTCCTCTGTCGAGGCGGTCGGCCGTGAACCATAGGCCGCACTGTTTGCCAGCCTTAGCAGTCGTCCTACCAGAGTCGCATCAAGTTTGACCGTGCGAACAACGTCGCGCAGGTCATATTGCTCGTCAGCGAACAGATCCATCAGCCGCGTCAGCGTCAGCGGAAGCGGCGGCAGCGCATTTGCAGTTCTTACAAGTGACTCGTGATCAAGTTGCAGTGGCCCACTTCCCATGGAAATCCCTCCGATTGCTCATCAACACAGATTCCACTGGAATAAAGTCGACAAGGGATCCGAAGGCGGGTCTTACCCCAGTCCCATGTCAACACCAACGCTGAATTATAGATCGTCCGTAGGAATTCGAGAACATGACATTGAACGAGAAAAGGGATTTCACTCGTGGGGATGATGTCAGGTGCTCCCTGAAATCCAGGAAACTGCAGCCATGCCTGCCGCTTGCGCCGCCTGATCTGTTGCTGGAGTTGTGGAAGGCACGTGACCTGACTGCGGGTTTTGCACCAGCGCGTGAGTTGCAATACGCGCGCGGCGACGTGATCCACACGAGCGCGCCGACGTCGGAAGTCGGTTCCGGCGGCCCGACGGAACCCGTCCGCAGCAGCCTCGGGCGCAGGCTGTCGCGCGACGGGCTGTCCACAGATTTCACTGAGGCACACAGATTGTTCACGTCCCGCCGAAGCAGCGGCGCGGGTTGGGCTGACTCGACGGAGCCCGCAGCAAGACGGTGCCTGCTGCGCGCGGCGACGGGTCGATCCGCGCGGCGTGAATCGAAGGTCCGAAATCACGCCGTGTCCCGAATGGGCGACGACGATCGGAATCAGAGGCATCCGGAAACGTCAAAGTGACATCTTCCGTAGCGTGCGACTTCGAATCCGAAATCCTTCCTGGTACCGGAATCGTGGGCTGCTTTGAGTTCCGCGAAATGTTCGGACGCCGGTCCGTGGGCCGTGCGGCCGAGTACCACGCGGCTTCCGTCTGACGGCACAACCAGGTTGACGCAGATGTTGAAGATCTCATCCAGGTTTTCGGCGAAGCTTTCGGGCAGCACGCCGTCTTTGATGGCTTCGTCGACTCGCCCGGCAGGAATCTGTGTGAGAGCGGCGGCAAGACGGCAGGCGCTTGCGAGATCGCAGGCACAGTAGCCGACGGCTGTTCCGTCCTGATCCACGTATTCCGCGATGGAGCAGACTTCTCCGGCCTCAGAAGGCGCTGGTTTGACGTCCAGTCCCAGAAGCCCGTGTACCAGGGCCGTGACTTTTTCCGCGGTGGGAGTCTTGATGGTGATGGTTGTCATGGTCGAAGGTCTTTCTTGGTTGAGTGAGCGAATCGCGGCGGAAGTGCCGGCTCACGCAAGACAGGGCATAAGAGCCGCGTTCAGAGACTGCGCGGTGAATGGCTTCGTCACGAGGAACTGCGCGCCGGATTCGAGCGCCAGTTCACGGATGTCGTGACCACTTTCGGAGGTAATGAACCCGAACGTAACTTCGGAACCGGATTCGCGAAGCTGCTTCAGGAAATCAATGCCTGACATTTCCGGCATGTTCCAGTCGCACAGCACAAGATCGGGCTTGTCGGAACCGACCTTTGCCAGACCTTCCTGACCGTTGGTTGCCTCAACAACGTCGCATTTACCGACATCGGTTTGTCCCAGAGTGCGTTTGACGATCATTCGCATGGCTTTGCTGTCGTCGACGATAAGTACCTTCATTGGATGACCTCTTTCGTGATGGTAAGTCTTTGTCTGAGTGGTTCGATCGTAATCCCGCGCCGGCGACTACGTGGCAGCCGGGCACATGTCCATCCAGCGGACGAGCAGCGGAAGGCCCGAAACGGAGACTGCCGCCAGTTCGCATCCGTCCCACTGGTCATCCGCCGCGCCGCATTCTTCGGAGACGCATGGCAGTGAAAGCTGCGAGTCGCCGTCGTGGATTCCCTTCACGTTGCCGCCGATCATGTTGACGACTTCTCCGACAGCGTCCCGGATTTCTTCGTCTGCAAGCGTGCCGGGTTCGGCATCAAACATGGTTTCGCCGATCAGGCTGGCCGTCGCCGACGGTGCCTCAACGATGATCAGTTCCTCAGCCGCACCTGAGATGCGAATCGAGGCCACGACACGCGAATTGCTGAATTCGTCGCCCGGTGCACCGAGTTCCTGTGTCGGCAGCGCCAGCATTTCGTCAAACACGTTTGAGATAATGTGGCGCATGGTCGGTGTATCAATCGCCATTCATCAGTTTCCTATCTTGCGACCGGGCGAAAACACACGGTCTTGCCTGCTGAGAATCGTTCAAACGGAACGTCCATTTGAATCAGTGTTTCGCCACCGCCGAGGAAGAGATATCCATCCGGTCGCATTGCCTGGTAGACGCGCTGAAGAATCTGCTTCTTGGTCTCAACGTCGAAGTAGATCAGAACGTTGCGAATGAAGACGACGTCGTATTTGACCGTCGTCGGCCACGGATCCGTAAGATTCAGCTTGCGTGCCTGAACCATACTTCGCAGTTCCGGCTTGACCTGCCAGTTCAGCCCCGCTCGATCAAAATTCTTTACCAGCATCGATGCCGGCAGACCGCGATTGACTTCAAACTGGCTGTAGACACCTTCCGTGGTCCGGCGGACCATTTCATCCGACAGGTCGGTTCCCAGAATCGACACCTTCCATGTCGCAAGCTGCGGAAAGTTGGCTCTCATCAGCATGGCGATGCTGTACGCTTCCTGCCCGCTGGAGCTCGCGGCCGACCAGACCGACAGCGACCGTTCGGACCGGCGGTCTTCGATCAGTTGCGGCAGGACATTTTCTTTCAGCGCGTCAAATGGCTGCATGTCGCGGAAGAAGCTGGTTTCGTTGATCGTCATCGCCTCGGTGACGGTCTGATGCAGCGGATTCCCCGGATTCTTCCGCAGTTCCGCGACCAGCGCGTGAACGTCGTGAAGACCCGCGGACTCGGCAACCGGCTTGAGTCGCGCTTCCAGCAGATAGCTTTGAGATGCCGAAATGACGTTCCCCGACCTCTTTTGAATTGAGGCTCGCAGATAGTCGATATCAGGCGTTGAAAGTGTCATGGGAGTTGTCTTCAGGTTGTCCTGTCAGTCAGTGTCTGTCGTGAGAGGTAATCGTCGGGAGTTCAGCGTTCGGCCAGTGCGGGAAGTCGGTTGCGCTGCGTCAGACGTGAGATCGCAGCGGGAATCTCGGGAAGCGGCAGCACACTGTCCGCCAGCCCGGCTTCCTGCACGGCTCGCGGCATTCCCCAGACGACGCAGGTCGCCTCGTCCTGAACGATGATGGGAGCCCCCTTGCTTTTCAGCAGCCGGCAGCCTTCGGCACCGTCCTTTCCCATTCCGGTCAGCACAACGCCCAGGCTGCGCCCGCCGAACTGTTCGGCGACAGAGCGAAACAGCACGTCCACCGCGGGACGGCAGGAGTTTTCCTTCGAGCCCTGGTTGAGTTCCAGGCGGCTGATGCCATCCCGGACCGCCACAGTCATGTGGAAGTCGCCGGGAGCGATCCAGACTTCGCCGGGCCGGATCGGTGTGCGGTCCGTGCCTTCCCGCACCGTCAGCGGGCAACTTCGGTCAAGGCGTTCCGCCAGAAGCTTCGTGAACAGCGGCGGCATGTGTTGAACGATCACAATCGGCACGCGCAGGTCGCCCGGAAGCTGCGAAAGGACATCCGCCAGAGCATTCGGGCCGCCGGTGGACGAGCCGATCGCAATGATCTCGGGGGTTCGAGCGGAACGCGGCACTTCCGGAATCGTCACGGGGGGACTCGCGGGCACCAGCTTCGGGCGCTGTTCGGAGAATCGCCGGCCCCAGTGCAGTACGACGGGCACCAACTGTTCCCTGACGTACTTGATCGAATCCTGAATTGACCCGGAACAGACGGGCTTGGTGACGTAGTCGCTGGCTCCCTTCGACAGCGCTTCAAGTGTGGCTTCGGCCCCGCGAGCCGTCAGCGAGCTGAACATGATCACCGGCGTGCGGCGATCCGTCTTGCGGATCTCCCGCAGCGCCGTGATGCCATCCATCTCCGGCATCTCAATGTCAAGCAGCACGACGTCAGGGTGCTTTGCTTCCTTGAGTTCAACGGCCTGCCGTCCGTTCCTTGCCACGGCAATGACGTTGACGCCCGGAGTGTTTGACAGCGCTTCACCGACCATCCGCCGTATTACCGCGGAGTCATCAGCAATCAGGACGTTGATGGAAGCCGACATGAGACGACAGACTTTGAAGTGAATGGTTTCCGGCAGGAACCAGATGATTGAACCGAGTGAACGAACAGAAGTACGGATTGCACAAAACCGTGTTCAATTTCTTTCCAGGTATCAGACATCTTCCCCTCGCCCGCCGAGCGGGAGAGGGAGATCTTTCTGCGTTCAGCAGAAAAATCGGGGTGAGGGCCGACCGGCTGAGCCGCACGCAACAAGTGGTTGGCTCCGGCATCCCTGTCCGCGAGAAATCAGCGGAACGCCGATTCCCCGGCGGCCATCCGACGTCGGGGGAGAGTGTGGAGAGCGAACCAGGAGTGACATACCAAAAGTTGAAGTCCGGCCAGTGCTTCGTCAGGCATGAATCGATGGGTCGTGTGCCACTGGCTGTGCCAGTGTTTTCAAAGGTGGAGGACACTGGCACAGCCAGTGGCACACATCAAAGACACGATGGACATGGCACTAGACACCCTGAGTCGCCTGCATCCGAACTCCGATCAGTTTCATCTTTTCCACCAAACTGTCGGCGGTGAACGGCTTCATGACAAATTCGTCGACGCCCGCCATCAGGGCGCGGGCCATCTGAGCGGGTTCGGTTTCGGTGGTCACCATCACGATCTTCTGATCGCGGTAGGTGTCATCCGCCCGGACCGCCTTTACGAATTCCAGTCCGTTCATCACCGGCATATTCCAGTCGACGAGGATGACCTCGAAGGCGCCGGCTTCCAGAAGTCGGTCGAGACCCTGTTTGCCGTCTTCCGCTTCCGTGACGCGGAAACCCAGCGGAGTCACGATCTTGGTCAGGATCCGTCGCATCGCCCGCGAGTCATCTATGATCAAAGCGTTCATCAGTTGTCTTTCCGCACAACTCCAGGGGACATTTCAAGGTAAGGGTGGACCCTGTCCGGGCGCCATGGCCCGGACAGGATCGACGAAGTACGCAACTTAAATCCTGAATTTCGACACCAGCGTCTGCAGGGACGTGGAAAGTTCGGACAGCTCACCACCCGCCTGCTGCGTGTTGGCGGTTCCTTCCTTCGTGCTGGTTGCCGCCGCAGCCACCTGGCTGATGATCTGAGAAATCTGCGTCGTGCCGGTATTGGCTTCCGACACTCCGCGGGAGATTTCCTGAGTCGTGGCGGTCTGTTCTTCCACGGCCGAAGCGATCGTGCTGGAAACCGAACTGATCTCATTGATGATTTCGGTGATCTCACCAATCGCGATCACAGATCCTTCGGTGTCCGCCTGGATGGCTTCAATCCGCCGGCTGATGTCTTCCGTGGCTTTGGCGGTTTCCTTGGCCAGTTCCTTGACTTCGTTGGCGACGACGGCGAACCCCTTGCCGGCTTCCCCGGCCCGTGCCGCTTCGATGGTCGCGTTCAGAGCCAGCAGGTTGGTCTGTTCGGCGATCGAGTTGATCACTTTCACAACCTTGCCGATTTCGGCACTGCTGGAACCCAGGCTGGTGACCGTCGAGTTCGTGCGATCGGCAACCTCGACAGCCTTGCGGGCGATCGACGCTGCTTCCGTTGCACTGCGGGCGATTTCGCGAATCGACGCGTTCATCTGCTCGATACCGGCGGCAACCGTCTGCACGTTATGACTGACCTGTTCCGAAGTCGCCGAGGCGGTCGTTGCCTGCATGGACGTGCTGTCTGCCGTCCGCTGCATTTCCGACGCGGTCACGGTCAACTCCGAAGACGCAGCACTGAGCGTTTGAGCGTTTTCGGCAATGTCCTTCATGCTGAGCCGCAGGTCGGTCAGCAGTTTTTCGACACCCGTTGCCAACTGGCCCACGGCGTCACTGCCCTTGGCAGGCATTTCGACGGTCAGGTCACCCTTTGCCGCAGCCGCGACAACCGTGAGCAACTGGTCGACCTTCTGCTGCATTTCTTCGGCAAGCTGCCGTTCCCGCTCGATGCCGTCCTGCACGGCCTTTTCACTGGCAAGCTTTTGAGTCACGCATTCCCAGTTCACCAGAGTCCCTGCGAATTTGCCCTCCAGATCTGTAATGCGGCTGGCCTGCAACGCGAACGATTCAGGACCAACCTGTATCGTGACCTCATGCGGGAAGTTCTTCGCGTTTGCAATCAGATCCCGTTGATGCTGCGGCTTCCTGTGGAACACATCGATTGACTGTCCAATGATCTGCTCGGCCTTGACCGGCATGTGGGATTCCACTTTCGCAAGCAGTCGGACGGCGGCGGTGTTCACAAACGTGATGACGTTGCCCTTGTCTGCAAACATCATGGCAGCTGATGCGTTATCCATCATCGCACGAACCTTCGCGTTCTCCACTGCTGCCTGCTTTTGCTCGGTAATGTCGGCAGCGTACTTCACGACCTTCACCGGCTTGTTGTTCGCGTCGAAGATCGGGTTGTAGGAGGCCTGAATCCAGATCTCCTTTCCACCCTTGCCGAATCGCTTGAACTCATCCGCCTTGAATTCTCCGTTCCGGAGGTCGGCCCAGAACTTCTTGTAATCAGAGCTGGCCGCGTACGATTCCTCGACGAATATCCGATGATGGCGGCCCTGGATTTCTTCCAGTTCGAAGCCGACCGTCTTCAGGAAGTTCTCATTGGCGGTGAGGATCGTGCCGTCCAGGTCAAACTCAATCACGGCCTGTGATCGGTTGATGGCACTGATCTGACCGTCGTTGTCGGCGGCTTTGTCGACAAACGCAGTCAGCTCATCCAGCATCTTGTTCAGAGCGCGGGACATCCGACCAAAGTCGCCCTTCACGTGTGTCGAAACTTTCCTGGAGTAATCGCCTTTGGTCGCTGCTTCCAGCGATGCCGTCGCGGCCGATACGACATTGCCGACGCGACGGGCGTACAGCCAGGCAGCCACACCGATCACCAGCAGAGTCGCCAGGAATGTGTACCGTGACGCGGTACGCAGACTGTTTGCAGTGGCCAGGGCCTCGCTGCAGTCGACACGAACCAGCACATTCCACTTCATTCCCGGAAATCCGAGTGCTCCCCGCAGCGGAGCGTAACCGGCGGTCTGGTCGATTCCCTTGCGGGCATGGTACGAACGCGTGAGGCTTCCGGCTTCGCCGTCGACAACCCGTGTCGCCGCCTCGACGCCTTTCTCCACCAGATTGAACTTCGCGATGATGTCCATATCCCGCACGATCTTGTCCGTCCCGCGAACCGACGGATCGCAGTCCACGATGACGCGGCCCTGGTCATCCAGCAGCGTCAGTTCCGCCGATGCACGGCCCCGCTGTTTCAGTTCGGTATAAGACGCGAAGACGATTTCTTCGACGACGCTGAACTTCGTCACGTTTTTCCAGATGGCGACAACTTCGCCATTTTCGTCACGCACCGGTGCCGTGAATCCCAGGGCCAGGCCTTCGTCGGCATAGACTGCCTTCACGTTCTCGTCGACGTGCAGATGCTCGACAACGGTTCCCGTGAAGCTGCCGTCTTCTGATTCGTAGAATTTCCCCTGAATCGCCCTGCGGAACCAATCCGCATCGGCGAACGACTGCGAGTACAGGTGCTTCGTATCGATCGGTTTTCCGTCGCTGTCTCGACTGTTGACAGCAACCACTCGTCCGGTGGTGTCGACCAGAAGCGTGAAATAGTAAACGTCATACAGGTCAACGTACTGATTCATGGCCCGAACCAGCGGGTTGTCTTCGCTCGGATTGCCCCAGTTGTCCTGATTCCGGGTGGCCGGGTTGACTCCGAACGCCTGCACATCGCCGTAGCGTTCGAAGAGATTGCGATCGATCTTGTTGGCAATTCCTTCGGCGATTGTCCGGTATTCGTTGGCCGTGTCTCCGGCCATCTTGTCAGCGGCTCGCCAGTTGACGTAGCTCATGATGCTGAGCGGAAGGACGGCAAACCCCAGGCACATCGCAGTCAGCGTTGTCCGAAACGACACGTTCTCGAGTTTCATTTTCAGTTCCTTTCAGAATTGGCGATCAGCCGACGGCTGACTGTTGGTTGAGACATTGTTGGTTGAGACAGGGAAAGCGATGTGATGCCGACGGCAAAAGTGGCTTTCTTCGGCGGTCGTTTACTGCGGTGAAGCGTCAATGACGCGGTCTGTGTCGAGAATCAGCAGCAACTGACCTTTCAGTTTGTAGGCCCCGCGAATGAAGTCGCGCAGCACACCCCGGAGAGTCTCCGGAGCCCGTTCGAAGTCCTGCGGCACTGTTTCAATGACGTCAGAGATCCGGTCCACCAGCAGACTGACGGCGCCTTCCCTGCTTCGTACGACAACATTCAGAGGCTGCTGTTCGGTATCCGCCGCCGGCAGACCGAACCGCTGTCGCAGGTCCAGCGCCGTGACGATCTGGCCTCGCAGATTCATCAGCCCGCGCACCACCGGCGGCACCAGCGGTACTCGTGTCATGCGCTGGTAACGCAGCACCTCGTGGACCTTGGACACTTCGATGCCCAGGTACAGGTCAGCAAGGTGGAACGTGCAATAGGATTCAGTCATGTTCATGGACAGGGTTCTCGATATGTGAACTCAGTGTTCGGGTTCCTCAGGCAACAGCGTCCTGTTCAAAGAAGTCCGGAAATGTGCGGCGGACAAGGGATTCCAGGTTGACCAGTTCCGTCACCCGACCCTGCACGACAAGCTGGCCGGACGAAGCTTTGGACAGGCTGTCATCCAGAGTCTGTTCCACGATGTCGATGATCCGTCCCACAACAATGCCCACGCTGTGCAGACCGGTGGTGTAAACAACGACCGGCACACGACCGGTGTCCTCCGCCGAAGTCGCGCCGAAGCCGCCTCCGGACAGCCGCAGCAGCGGCATGATGCGACCGCGATACTGCACGACTTCGCTGCCGCCCGACTGCTCGATGTCCGACGGTGCGAATTCTTCCAGGCGGGCCACCATCGACAGCCGGACGGCGACACGCGTGCCGTTTCCGGGATCCACCACAAGCAGTGACTGCTGTGAGCCGGCCGCTTCGGACCGAGCCTTCTCATTCGCACCTTTCAGAGCCTGATCATGGTGCTCCGAAAGCACGTTGCCGATGCGAGCCAGTCCGATCACATCCAGGATCAGTGCGACGGAACCGTCGCCCATGATCGTCGATCCGGCGTAGGCCGCGATTCCCTTCAGATGCTGCCCCAGCGGCTTGACGACAATTTCCTGGGTGTCGGTAATGGAATCGACCACCAGACCGAACTGCCGGTGTTCCGCCTGCAGCACAACGATGTTGACGGTCTCGTCCGCGGTATGCTCCCGACCGGCGTGCTTTGTCAGCCCAAGCTGCTCATCCAGATAAACCAGCGGCAACAGATCGCCGCGAAGCCGATACACCGGGACGTCATGAATGAACTCGATTTCCTGCGCGGCGCGGGCTCCGTCAAGCCGGACCAGTTCCAGCAGACTGACCTGAGGAATGGCGTACTGGTCTCCGCCGGTGCGGACGATCAGCGCCGGCACGATCGCCAGTGTGAGCGGAATCTTGATTCGCAGCGTCGTTCCGTGGCCCGACTTGCTCTGAATGTCAAGACTGCCGCCGATTTGCTCCACGTTGGTTTTGACCACGTCCATGCCGACACCGCGGCCTGAGACGTTGGTGACTTTTGCGGCTGTTGAGAATCCCGGCAGCAGAATGAGCTGCACGGCCTCGCGGTCGCCCATCGCCTCGGCCTGCTCTTCGGAGATCAGTCCCTTGTCCACAGCCTTCGCACGGACTCGATCGACGTTGATTCCGCCGCCGTCATCGATGATCTCGATGTTGACCTGACCGCCTTCGTGGTAGGCACGCAGCAGTAGTGTTCCTTCTTCCGGCTTGCCTGCCGCAGCGCGGTCTGCCGGTGATTCGATGCCGTGGTCGACCGAATTGCGGACAATGTGTGTCAGCGGATCCTTGATCGCTTCCAGAATGGTTTTGTCAAGCTCCGTGTCCGCACCTTCCATCTTGACCTGAACGTTCTTGCCGCAGGCGTGGGACAGGTCCCGGACGACACGCGGCAGCTTGCTCCACGCGTTGCGGATCGGCTGCATGCGGGTCTTCATCACGCCTTCCTGCAGCTCCGTGGTGATCAGATTGACTCGCTGCGACGCCGACGAAAGCGCGGGGTCATCCGTCAACTGACTGAACTGCAGAATCTGGTTGCGGGCCAGGACCAGTTCGCCGACAAGGTTCATCAGCCGGTCGAGCAGCTCCACATCGATGCGGATCGTGGAATCGGCAACGGACGACTGACGGCCGTTCGATTCACCGGACGAAGGTGCCGCGGATTCGACAGAGGCCGAAACTGGTTTCCTGGCAGGTGTCCGAGCGGCCGCGGGCGTGGCTTCTTCCGCCGGTGCAGATTCCGCAGCGGTCGCCGTGGCGAGTTCTGGTTCGTCGGTCGCTTCAGCAGCCTTCGACTTGTTGCCGGCCGATTTCTTTGCCGGGCTGGTTTTCTTTGCGGTTGCTTTCCTGCGGGAGGCTCGCTTTTTCGGAGCGGCTTTCGACGTGGATTTCGGTGCGGCAAGTTCGTTGACGACATCCAGCACTTCCGCGTCAGTCAGCGAACCGGTGTCGTCGGCTTCCGGTTCCGTCAGCGTGGCCGTCGCGGTCTGCGGCGGTTCGGCTTCGGCAGCGGTCCCGGATTTCAGCAGCGATTCCAGCTTTGCCGTCAGCGGTGCAAAGTCGGTATCACCTTCGGCTCCCTCCGCTTCGATATGGCTCAGGATCTCTCGGATGGCGTCGACCATCCCCAGAAGTCCGTCAGCGATTTCCGCAGTCAGCCGCAGCTCGCCGTCGCGCAGAGGAACCAACAGGTTTTCACCCACATGGGCGACGCGTTCCAGCTTCGGCAGTGCCAGAAATCCGGAGGTGCCTTTGATGGTGTGCACCGTTCGAAAGATGCTCGCCAGCCGGTCACGATCGTCCGGCGCGTCTTCCAGCGCCACCAGGTCGCGGTCGAGCTGATCGAGCGATTCGTAACTCTCGACCAGAAATTCCTTGATGACTTCGTCAAAGCCTTCCACAGTTCACCTCTCCACAGCGGCAGTGTCCGGGCACCGTTAATCGGAGAGGTCACGCTGACCGGTTACCTCTCCGCAGTTTCTCTGGATTCACCGACACGATCGAATGCGCGGACGCCGGCTTGCCGCAGCGGTTGTCGAAACGCAACAGAAGTTGCGGGCGACCAACGCACAGGACGGATTGCAGCGATTGCGCGGAACGAACCGGTTCGAAACCTTCGCGCAGAGGCAATCGCGCGGCGGTTAAGCAAACGGAAGGATGCGTCTCAGCGTTCGATGAAGCGAACCGCGTTGCCGACACCGTCTTCGCTGCGAATCTGCTGCCCCAGCTGCACAGCGCGGGCGGTCATCGCAGCGTCGGTCGTGATCTGCCGGATCGCGGCAATCAACTTTCCTGGTGTCAGCCGCCTTTGCGGAATCGGGGCGGGAGCAACCCCCAGTGACTGCATCGTTTTCCCCCAGAACGGCTGGTCGCCGAAAAACGAGCAGATGAACTGCGGACGACCGGATCGAAGCGCCGCAGCAGTGGTCCCGCATCCGCCGTGGTGGACGACGGCGGCGCACCTTTCGAACAGCCAGTCATGCGGAGCCGCGTCGATCGCAAGCATGGAGTCCGGTAATTCCATCCCGCTCGGATCCAGTCCTCCCCAGCCGCGAGCCACGATCGCTCGCACGCCGGCGGCTCTGACCGCTTCCACAATCATGCGCGTCACGCGCGACGGGTCGCGGCCAAAGATGCTGCCGAATCCGAAATACACCGGAGGTGATCCCGCCGACAGAAACGACTCCAGCTCCGCCGAAGGCTGCCAGTCAGCAGCCCGATCGAGGAACCAGTAGCCGGTTACTGTCGCAGTTTCCGGCCAGTCGTCGGGCTGCGGAATGACGCTGGGGCTGAACGCGTGAATCGCCGGAATGACTTCGCCGTCGCCGCGCTTCAGAAAGTCGCGGCCGCTTCGGCGCGCCATCCCGTTCGCCACTCGCCAGGCGTTGATGTGCTTTCGAGTTGCCAGCCACGTGACGCGGTTGATGAGCTTCACCGTCATGCGGTTGTACCAGCGACCGAGCGGCAGTCCGGGAAATCCCATCGCCGGAAAGTCACCGGTCGGCACATAGATTGGCAGGTAGAACGCGAACATGCACGGTATCTGCAGCCGTTCCGCGAAGTCGGCCGATCCAAGCGCCTTCGGATGAAACAGAATCAGATCCGGCTGAACTTCCTGAGTCGCCTTCCAGGCATCGTCGATCTGACGCCGCAGCATCGGACCGACTTTGGGAAGCAGCCTGCGTCCGGTCTGAATCGCTTCCCACAGATTGCCCGTGTGTTCCATCGCGATGCGCCCGTCATCGGAACGCATGAACTCCAGCTGTTCATTGTTGATGAAGGCATAGTTCAGACCGTGATCTGATATAAAGCTTTCGAACTCCGCGCACGTGCCGATTGTGACATCGTGCTGATGCTGCTGAAGACGCATTCCCAGCGCGACATAAGGCTGAACGTCTCCGCGACTGCCGATTGTCAGAATCAGAATCTTCATTCCCCGGGTTCTATGCCCTGGACCGGGTCACCACAAACGGGTTACGGAAATGAAAACAGCGACATTCGCACTTCTCGCGCTGACGCTTGCCGCGCCTTCGTGCCTCGCCGGCGGACGAATCACGGTTCGCATAGAAGACGGCAGCGGCAACGTGACCCCCGCGCGAGCCTGGGTGGACGCAGGCGGTGAGCGCCTGTTTCAGCCGGCCGCTCCCGAAACCACAACGCCCTACGCGCGCGACCGCAGCTTCAGTTGCGACGGAACGTTCACCATGGACGTGCCGGCCGGAAAGGCTGTGATCCACGTCGAAAAGGGAAAGGAGTTTCTGCCGATCGACGTTGAGGTCGAAGTCAGCGAAGGATCTGCCGTCGAACAAACAATTCACCTGGAACGCTGGGTCGATATGCCGGACGCAGGCTGGTACTCGGCGGACCTTCACGTGCATCTGGGCTACGACGATCTGCGCGTTCTGAAACAACTGGCTCTGGCTGACGACGTCCACCTGACTCCGTCGTTCACGTACTGGCTGCGCGGCACCGAGGACGCATGGCATGCCGAATGGCCTTCCGACGAATTTCGTCGGCCGATTTCAATTGACAGCCGGCACGTCGTGACCCGCAACAACATCGAGATCGAACGCATCCACTTCAATGCCGAGCCCGGTGCGTCCGTCGGAGCCACGTTTCTGTACAACCTGAATCGTCCGGTCTCAGTGGCACGGTTTGGCGAATACTTCCCGACCGACGCCGATCTGTGCCGTATCGCAAGAATGGATTCACCGGATTCGGTCTTCGACTGCGACAAGCCATCATGGGCCGAAACCGTCATCGGCGCGGCTCTGGGACAGCTCGACACCGTTCAGGTCTGCCATAATCACTATCACCGCCTGGCAACGATCACGGGCGGCTTCGGCATGATCGGCCCGCTGGCTGCCGGCGAGTCGAACTCGCATCTCGGCGACGGCCTGTTTCACCGCACCAACAGCCTGTACTACCGGCTGCTGAACTGCGGGTTTCGACTGGGAGTCTCCGGCGGTTCGGCGATCGGAGTCATGCCGGTACCGACAGGCTACAACCGCGTCTACGCGAAAATCGAAGGACCGCTGACGCCGGAGAAATTCTGGGACGCGGTCAAGAACGGTCGGACGTTTGCCACGTCAGGCCCGATGCTGACACTGACGGCAAACGGCGAAGACGTCGGTTCGACGCTGGCGATTGATTCGTCGACGAAACAACTCGTGTCTGTTGCGGCCACCGTCCGGTCGATCGAATCACTGGAAGCACTGCAGATCATTCATGACGGAACTGTCGTCGAGACCCGCGATCTTCGGCAGGAGTCCGGCGATCCGGTTATCGCTGACGAGATGGAATTTCAGGTGACCCCGCGGCGCAGTGGCTGGATCGCGGCACGCGTGCTGTATCGAGCTCCGGACGGACTGTTGCGGCAGGCGCATACCAGCCCGATCTATCTTTCCGTCGACGGCAAACCCACGGCGTCGGCCAGGGATGCTCGCTACATGCTGCGGTGGATTGAGCGGCTGGCGGAGATCGCCATGTCGGGCGGGGATCGATTCCCGGACACCGACACTCGCGACGCCGTGCTGGCAACCTACGCCGAGGCAAGCGCGCGTTACGGGCAAATCATCGATTCCGCCACAGAACACTGGGGCGACTGAACCCGCCGGCACGTTGCAACAGTCGGGGAGCGTCGGGCCGATCACACGCCGTTCAGTAGCCGCCGGCACGTCCCGGCGTCCGATCGCCTGCAACAATCAGCCGGTGGCGACTTTCGGGCGGATGGATAAAATGCCGGCATGAAACGAAACCGCGAAAACGCTTCTACGCCGACAGAAGCCATCACAGTTCCGCCCGATTGGCTTGCGGAGTTTGAAGCGGCCGCCCGGCGACCGCTGGAACAGCGGTTTCGCTATGCCTTTATCAAGACGTACAAGCCGGTGATGGATGACGCCGAATATCGTTCGTTCGACACGATGGCGGAATATCGTCAGTGGTGTGAAGAAAACCTGCCGGACTGGCTGGGCTATGGCCGCGTTTGAATTGGATGACACCGGATTCTCAAGCCCAGTCTTCAACGACCAGGCCGGGGACGCGGGCAAATTCGCTGGTGTTTGACGTCACCATGACAGCTCCGACCGCCATGGCTGTAGCGGCGATGAGCATATCATTCGGACCGATGAGATTGCCCGCTTGTTCCAAATGCAGGCGGATCGAGGCATAGTGATCGGCGGCATCGCCCGAAAATGGAACTCTGCGGAACGGCGACAGCACGTGGTCAACCCGCTTCCGTTCAGCGGCAGGGTCAACGCTTTTGAGACACCCAAACAGCAGTTCTGCACGGACGATCTCAGGAATCCTGATGTCGCTGACTCGACAGGATCTGAGCCTGGCGACAACCCTGTCGTGATTTTGCAGGACAGCAATCACAATGTTGGTGTCGAGGCAATACGTCATGATCGGACGATTCACCCGGCGTTCTACGAATCCAGCGAAACGTCGTCCAGCGGGATTTCGACTTCAGGCGGGCACTCGATCAGCGACTCTCCAAAGCCGGCGATCGTTTCGAAGTAGCCATCCGGCCACTCGGCCGTTCCCTGCACGGCATCCTTCAAACGCTTTTCAGCCCAGGCAATGACCGAACATCCTTCTGATCGCGCCGTCCGTTCAATGGCGTCGAAAGTCCTGCCGTCGAAAGATATCGTCAATCTGACCATGTTAGTCGTCCTCGCGACGGACCAGCCGGTCGCATAACAGGATTCAGCTTCGCGCTCACGACGCGTCGGCTTGCCCGCGAGGCTCTTCAACCAGCGGAAACGACAGCGCTGATTGCCAGTATCGAGGCACAGGCTATTACTGTCAATGTGCTTGCGCCGTTGTGTACGGCAGGTTCACACCGGCAACCGGTCATCCTTTGGCTGTCCGAAGCGGACGGTGTTATCGAGGGCGTCGGATTCGTTGCCGCCAGGGACGCTACTCAGTGCTAGATCTGCATTGTGGTGTACAACGACTGACAGGTCGCTTCGCACGCGAACTCGATCCGTCACCGTCACGATCAATCAGGCCATTCACGCAAACAACGGTCCGCGTCCGGCGGCGCGGCGGGCGTCGGCGGCCTGGCCGGAATGGAACGACACGTGTGAACACATCGCCGCAAAGCAGGCTCCAATCGTCGCGAACGCCGGGCCAAGTTCCTTCGGTGCATGGCTGGGCTGATCGAGATCGCTGTCGTCAAGCGTGTCCAGATGCGCCAGCGTGGCAGCGCGGATTGCTGCGAACTTGATGAACAGTTCGTCCATCGTCGGTTGCCCGTTCGTGTCCGTCATCGGCACCGAAGTCATCGCGAACTGTTCGAGTTCCGGAAAACGGTTCGGCCGGCCCAGAATGAAGCCGTCCAGCAGATCACTTTCCGATCGAACAAGATGCCCGAGTAACCACAGTGGATGATTGCCTCCGTTCGGCGCGGGCTGAGTCAGCGGCGCATCGCTCATGTCGCCGAGCAGCTTCTCCGCCCAGGCTTTGCTGTTGTGCAGCGACATCCGGATGAAGTCGATCGAATTCATCGCTACGCCTCTTCCGCCATTTCCGTCAGCACATCACCGACCACGTCCAGACCTTCAGACAGCTCGTCGCGAGTAATGTTCAGCGCGGGCAGAAGGCGAACGACCGTGTCGGACGTGGCATTCAGCAGGACACCGCGTTCCATCGCCTTGCCGACAGCGGGAGTGCTGGGAATTGTCAGGTCGATGCCGATCATCATGCCGCAGATTCGCAGTTCTTTGATGATGGGCAGCGTTTCCTGAAGCTGCTGCAACTGTGTTCGAGCGAATTCGGCGTTGTCCTGGACATGATCCAGCAGACCTTCGGCTTCGATGGTCTCACCCGTAGCGAGACCGGCTGCCATCGCCAGCGAGTTCCCGCCGAAAGTGCTGGCGTGCATTCCCGGACGCAGGTCACCGGCGAATTCGTCGCGGGCAATCATTGCACCGCACGCGACTCCTCCGGCAAGTCCCTTCGCCATGGTCATCACGTCCGGCTGGACTCCCGTTTGCTGATAGCCGAACCATGTTCCCGTGCGGCCCATGCCGGTCTGTACTTCGTCAAAGATCAGCAACAGACCCTGTTCGTCACACAGGTCTCGCAGCGCCTGGAGGAAACCCGGCTGAGGAATTCGCACTCCGCCTTCGCCCTGCACCGGTTCGATCATGATCGCGCAGGTTTCGTCGTCGACCAGACGTTTGACGCCTTCGATGTCGTCCATCGCGGCGTAACGGAACCCGGCCATCAGCGGCCCGAGTCCTTCGTGGTACTTCGGCTGAGCAGTCGCGGTGAGCGCTCCCAGCGTGCGTCCGTGGAAGCCTCGTTCAAACGTAATGATGCGGTAACGTCCCTGAGCCGAACCGTGCAGTCGCGCCAGTTTGATGGCGGCTTCGTTGGCTTCAGCTCCGCTGTTGCAGAAGAAGGCTTTCCCGAAACTTCGCGTACAAAGGAATTCGGCAAAGCGGCCCTGTTCCTCGATGTACCACGTGTTGGGAATATGAATCAACTGAGCCGCCTGTTCCTGAATGGCTCGCACAACGGCGGGCGGCGAATACCCCAGAATGTTGCATCCCCAGCCGGGAAACAAATCCAGAAAGCCGCGTCCTTCCGCATCCCACACGCGCGACCCTTCGCCTCGCACCAGCGACACCGGATACCGGCGGTAGTTGGGAATCACGTACTGGTCAAACAGCTCGATCGTGGACTGGCTGCTGAGAGAAGCCACTGTGGTCATGCGAAGTTCTCCGGGTCGGAATCACAAATTTCGCGGCAGCATATCACCGCCAGGAAACGCGAGCGAGCGCAACAGGGCACCGGCGTCTGGTCGGTCGCCAGGCGCGCGAAAGGTCGGCTCGTGAGCAGACACGCCAGCCGCTGGCGGGTTCGCAGATCATGGCGCATCGCGGCAGCTGCGCGACTTGCAGACAGCGTCCGTCACTTCCGCAGGACGAATTTCTGAGCACGTTTGCCGATGATGTCGCCCAGATAGATGTTGCCCTTTGAATCCAGCGCGATCGCGTGAACCCAGTTGACGTCGCCGGGTTGTTCGGCTCCGTCGGTCCCCTTCGGAACGGTCCACAACTGCTGCAGCCTGCCGGATGGGTGAAAGCTCATCAGCACCTGATCCTTCGGCGGGCAGCTCAGCGGAGCACCGGGGTAGTCCGGGTCGTCGCGCCACGGCATCGGCGAACAGCCGCAGACCCAGATATCGTCGCTGTCCGTGACCCAGAATCCCCACGGCACAACCACGTTCGTCCAACTGTCCAGCAGTCTTCCGTCCAGGTTGAAGACCTGCACCCGGGCATTGTTGCGGTCGGCCACGTAGACGCGATCTGTGCTGTCGATCGCGATGGCGTGCGGCAGGCTGAATTCCAGCGGGCCGACACCCAGTTTTCCCCAGGCCTTCACAAAGTTGCCCTCTGCGTCGAAATGGACAACGCGGTTGTTGCCGTAGCCATCGGACACATAAATGTCGCCATTGGAAGCGAACGCCATATCGGTGGGCTGATTCAGATGAGTTTCGTCTTCGCCGGCAACGCCTTCGGTTCCAATCGTCTGCAGGACGGTACCGTCGGGCGTGAACCTGCGAATGATGTGCTTGCCGATATCGGCGATCCAGATGTTGCCGTCGTCGTCGATCTTGATGTGGTGAGCGGTCTCGATGGTGTCATCGCCCCACGACTTCAGCAGTGAACCATCCGGACGATAGACCTGGATCGGCGGCGACGATCGCGTGAACGTCCAGACGTTGTCGTCCGCGTCGACGGCAATTCCCGGCATGGCTTCCCAGACGAATTCCGCCGGCTTCTTCGGCCAGCCGGGATCGACTTCGTACCACGGAGTCGGGTTGATGCGCGGGTACGGCGGCAACTCGTCTTCAACGGCCTTCTTTTCAACACGATCGGCAACGGCGTTCTGTGCCTTCGCGGAACCGGAAACGAGTCCGGCCTGCAGACCGGCAATCATCGCGAGCAACAGCAAGTGTCGTGACATCAGCAAGTTCCTCCCGCCGAAATGGAAACTCAAACCGGCCGGCACGCGCGACCGGCCATCGTGGCGGCAACGATCGTACGGAGTTTCAACTCAATGAGCCAGCAGCGCGCCCCGACCCGGACGTCGGCAAGCCGCGAAGGCACGGCAATCGTGAAAGTACCGTCGCCGGGTCAGCGCCGTACAGGGGAGGCGCCGGACAAGTGAGGCCGCCGTCGAAGGAAGAGAGACGCTCCCGCTGAGCCGCTGCCGCATCGGGCGACCGTTGGCACACGCGACTTGGAGGAAACCTCGCGCGGACGTCGGTGGCGCCTTTGCATTCTTCGAACTACGCGTGACAAACCACAGCGGCAGCCAGCCTGCAGGCAGGCCTGCTCGATGGCGGCGTTCCGAATTTCGTTTGATGTCAAGGACGCCGCCACGACCGTCGTCGCGCAATTTCTGCCGGTGAACGAACTGAGAGCGCAGCCGTCCGGAAATCCCCGAACGGACGTAGTAAGGCCGAAATCGCGACGCGCGTCGTCGCCGGAGGGCACCGTTCTCGTGCGTATCGGATCGCGTCGTGCCGATCAGTGAAACCCTGACGGCAGCACCGAAAAATCGCTCTGTGACGGACGGCGTTTGCCGCAGCAGGACACCGGGTTTCTCCGATCTTCCAGACGTGCCCGCACGAATCAGCCGGCTTGTTGACGGCCCCGACTTCAACTTGAGCCGTCTGATTTCAGCGTGCTACGATCCTTCGAGTTGTCGGTAAGGATGCCGCAAATTCGATGACCGTGACAATCGGTATATCTTCCGTCGAACGAAGGCGCGGTCTGCTGACCGCGCTGTTTTGCGTTGCTGGCCTGCTGGCCGACAGCGCCGCCGCACAAACGATCTCTGATTCAGCGCCGCCTGCGTCGCGGAAGCTGCCGGAATATGCGCTGGGGATCGATCTGCAGACGCAAACCGGTCGCGTCACCGTCGATCAGCGAGTGACGTGGACGAATCCCGGAACGGCGGCAACGGACAAACTGGTCTTTCAGGTTGTGCCCAACCATCGTCCGTCGGCGCAGGAACTGAACGTCGGGGACCGCACCGTTGAGTCATTGCGGCTGGATCCCCGCGACAGCATCGATCGCCGGGGTCGGAGGTTTCATCTGACGGCAGCCACGATCGGAAGTCAGCCGCTGACCTGCACCTTCGACACCGAACATGACACTCACCTGCATGTTCGGCTGCCACGGCCGGTGGCTCCCGGTGAATCGGTTGAAATCCGTCTCCGGTACCTGATCGATCTGCCACAGGTGATGGGGCGACTCGGGCAGCACAAAGGCGTGACCAATCTGCTGAACTGGTATCCCGTGCTGGCGGTCTACGAAGGTGACCGATGGCAGCCGGTGCCGTACATCGCATGGCATCAGCCGTGGTACAATGAAGCCGGCAACTATCGTGTGCGGCTGCGATTGCCGGCCGATCAGAAGGTCGTCACCGGCGGCCGCGTCGTGTCGCAGACCGTCGACAGGTCCGGTCAGCGAGTTCTGGAAATCGAGGGCGAAGGCCTGCGAGATTTCACAATCGTGGCCAGCAGCCTGTTCAGGGAATGGCGATCGGAAGCAAACGGCGTCCCGATCCGTGTCACCGCCCTGCCCGGTCACGAAGACGCCGCCGAAGTCGCCGTCAGGACGGCCGAAGACTGCATTCGCACTTACAGCGAATGGTTCGGACCGTATCCGTACAGAGAGTTCGAACTGACCGAATCGTACTTCGGCTGGAATGGCAACGAATCATCGGGAGTCGTCATGATCGACGAACGGATCTTCGCCATGCCGGCTTACGGGCACCGTTACGTCGAACATCTGATCTGCCACGAAATGTGCCACCAGTGGTGGTATTCGGCTGTGGGAACCGACGGCTACCACGAACCGTGGATGGACGAAGGCCTGGTGCAGTGGTTCAGTCGAGTCAAGATGGAAGACAAGTACGGTCCCGATCCTTCGCTGCTGCAGCTTCCGGCGTTCGGCGTGCTGAAATTTCCCAACGTGCAGTATCGCAGCCTGCTGCACAGCGGCTACCAGACGTTCCACGATCGAGGCGGCAGCGGAGCGGCACTGGCGTCGCTGGACGAAATCGGCCACCTGCACAATCTGTTTTCCCTGGTCTATGACCGCGGTGCTCAGATCACCGGAATGATCCAGCACCGCATGGGCCGCGAAAACTTCTTCGCGTTCATGAAACAGTTGTACGCGAAGTACCGCTTCGGAATTCTGAAGGCTGCCGACTTTCAGCGGGAACTGGAAGACTTCACCGGTGAAGACTGGCAGCCGTTTTTCGATCAGTGGCTGCATTCCGGACACGAAAGCGACTGGAAACTGGAACACGTCGACGTCACCGAAACGGAAAACGGCTACCGGACCAGAGCCCGCATCGTTCAGCGGGCGGACATTCCCGAACCTGTGGAAATCGGCGTGTCCGTGCCCGGCAGCGCGCGCCCGTACCGCATCGCAACCATCGGAGAAGCGCAGCAGTTGATGCAGCGGTCGCGGAACCTGTCGACCGAAGCGGACAGCACCGGCATCGCCGCCACACCGATTTCGGCAGGCAAAGAACTGAGTGACTCCGAAGCCGCTTCGTCGGGTTCTGAAACACAACCCGGCGTTGCGAATTCCGGCGGTGACGGAATCACCGTTGAACGCCAATCCGACAATGACTGGCTGGTGACGATTGTTTCCGACGAACGTCCGGCGCAGATTGAAATCGATCCTGACGGAACGGTGCTCGATGCGAATCGCAGCAACAACTGCTGGAAGCCGTCGTACAACTTTCGAGTCACGCCGTTCTACACACCCGCCGACGAAGCTCCGCTGCTGCAGCCGCACAACCAGCACAGCATCGTGACAGGATTCGGTGTCGATTCCGACGGCCGGATCGGATTTCGCAGTTCGCTGCTGCACAGCAACCGTTACCGCATTTCGCCGTTTGTGTCCTACACCGCCGCCACGGCCAGCAATAACGACGATCATATTTCCGCCGGCGTCGACGCGGTCTTCTACAATGTCCCGTCGTCCAACTGGCAACTGCTGGCCCGTTATGAGCACGCTCTGCTGTCCACGCTGTCCAATGATCCCGGACATCAGGCTCGCTTTGCGCTGCGGCGAGTTCTGAAGTACACAACCAGTCTGATCTATCCAAACGCCAGCTACATCGACTTCTACACCCGCCTCGGCGACAACTTTTTCCCGGATCGCAACACCGCGATTTCCGCCGACCCGCGCGTGCAGAACTACGACAATGTCCGGGCGTTCGGTGTCGCGTACCACCTGGATTCGCAGATGCCGTACTGGGATCCGGACCAGGGATTTCGGTTTGATGCCGGCTATGAACACGGCTTCACGGCATTCGACGACGGAGCCGCCTATGATCGCGTCACCGGCCAGTTCGGAGTCGTGCAGCGACTGTCCGAAGCGCCGTGGTGGCTGTCAGAAACGAAACTCGCCGCGCGCGTTTCGTCAGGCTACGGCTGGAACGACAACGGCCGGCACTTCCGCTTCGGCGGCCCAGGTCGTTTTCGCGGAATCGCCGCAAACGATCTGATCGGAAACGCATTCTGGGTCAGCACCCTGGAATGGCGCTTCCCGCTCAGCGGAGAACTCGATTACGAAGCCGTCGACAACACGGCCGGCCTGCATTCGATCGACGGAGCCCTGTTCTATGACGTCGGTCGTTCGTATCTGTTCAATTCACCTCAGGGCGATATCGACCACGCCGTCGGCGGCGGTCTGTACTTCCAGATCCCGCTGCTAAGCTTCGTGGAGAACCTGACCGTCAGAACCGAATACGGCTACTCACTGGTCAACGAAACATCCGCCGCCTGGTTCGGCCTGTACCGCGCGTTTTGACAAGGAAATCGCCGAAGCCAGAATGGTGTGATTGGCGATCCAATGGCTAATCTCGTTGCGGGAATGAATAGGAAAAACGAATGGGAGGGCGAGCCCCGGTCGCACGCGGCATCCGTCATCCTCCACCCAATCAGACCAAGACGACATCGACCAGGACCGCTGCCGGTACCATTTTGACACCGATAGCCGATCCAAAGCGATCGCGGTTTAGACATTTCGTCGACCGACTACAGATCACCCACTCGTTCATGCCATGAAGTCGCTATCCTCCGGATTCTCGGCAAAGCTGGCTCGCACGGGGTGGAGGTCGACGTAAATCACGCACTCGGCAATCACTTCTCGATCGGGCAGCACCTGAGCCTAGAGTCTGCCCTCCCAGAACCGGTGGCTACGCTACCGCAGCCCATGTTTTGTTCTTCACTCGCCGTTCAGCGACGGACTTTGCTGCTCAGGAGTTGGTATTGCGGATGATCACGTCCGACCTGCACCGCATGCACCACGACGCGCTCGACAAACTCGTCTTTGACGGACGGCGGTGGCCGCGAATACGCTTTGACATCTCGGTACACTCTTCCTCGAGACGTGTAGGCGACCAATCATAACACCTTTGCAGAATTGAGAGGGCGAGGTGCATTCCTTCGCAGGGTTTCCCGCGAAGCTCAATTCGACTTGCGTTTCGCTCAAGACCCAAACCCGACTCGGTGAATTCAGGATCGGACGATGAACGACAACGTCGCTACTGTTCAAGATGAAGATCGCGAACGACGAATTCGAGCCCGTATCGCGGAAATTCGGTTAGCTCTCAATGCCTCTCAGGCGCGAGAGGCTGCCGCTGAATTCGCCGAATGCGATGAGGCGCTGCAACGGATGCGGCAGAAGCTTGACACGATTGAGGAGAAACTTGAGGTCGTCCCGCCAATCGACGTTGCCGTTCTCGGGCCCAGCCGCCATGGAAAAAGTACGTTGCTCAACTCACTGATCAGCGCAGAACTGCTGCCAACTTCCGACACTCGGCCGTGTACTGCCTCGATCGTGAAATTGACATGGGCACCGGAGTGGGCCGTCCATGTCACGTTTGTCGGGAAAGATCAGCTGATGGCAGATTGGAAGTCTGCCGTCCGGGAGGCAACCGACGCCCTCGGACATGAGGAGGATGGTGACGCAGGAACGGCGGACGAAGGCGCTGGCTACGTCAGGAGCGTTCTACAGCGCTTCATTCAGTTGTTTGGGATCTCACCGGACCTGCCGCCCCGCGAACTCATCGGCGCTGTACGAAGCGGAACCATCCCGAGCGAGCGCACGCGACTCCTTGGCCGACGGGAAAAGGCGAAGGCCAACGATGTCGACGGGATGAAGCGTGTTATTGAAAAGTATCTCTCGACGAGCGATGTCAATTGGACGATTGTCGAGGAGTGCGTCATTGCCGGACCCTTTGAGAATTGGCATCCCAGCCTGAGTCTCATCGACCTGCCCGGCACGAATGACACTGACCCGCAACGCACAGCGATCACAAACAGCATGCGCGAGAATGCGACGGCAGTCGCAATTGTGACCAGTGACAGCAATATCGGCCCGGACATTGAATCGTGGCTCAGAAGCTCCTCTGTTCTGGCGAACTTTCTCGAGGCAACGCGGCAACGGCGGCAGCGCCTCTTCATCATCCGCACCAAGCTGGACAGCTACCACCCAAAAGTCCCGCTGGCGGAAACCGATGAGGAAGAGCAGCGGCTGCACTTCGAAGCGATCGAAGCGTACAAGCGGGAGCAAACCACGACCTATCATGCCATGCTGCGTGACATCGCAGGCCCAAAATTGCCTGCCGAGAGCGACGAAAAGTCGCGACAGCAAAGAGCTGACTTGTTGAGCCGCATGGATGAAATTCAGGTCTTCTTCGTGTCCGCACTGGCTCACGAAGTGTTCTGTGATCGATATCAGACGAGCCGGAAATCAGAGCGCCAGATGTCCGACTATTTCGACGGCGACGTGCATGCAACCGGCGTTCCCCGGCTCCGTGAGTTTCTTCGCAGTGTCGCCGCTGAGTATCTGTCAGAGAACTTCTTTGAGGACATCGAACAGAACCTCGAAAGCGAGGTTCGCCTGATGGCGGAGACGTTTCAGAAAGCGATTGCCACCACGAAAGCAGAAATAGCCGGCGGTCAGCAGGATCTGCTTGAGATCGCCAACACAGTGCGAACCCAACTGATCCCATGGATCAGTCAGGAGATTGTCGACCGAACACAGACGTTTGAGAAGCTGTCTCTTACGGGGGCGAGCGGCATCGTGCATCGTCTTCAGCAGGCTGAGGCGATGTCAGACAGACGTTTAGCCGACAAGATCCGGATTTGGTCGGGCCTGCACTGGGCCAGTCTTCGGGCGACGGCTCGAAAAGGCGGAGTGCATGTAACCTCTCGCGGTCAGTGCATCGATATCGGTGAGGATATCTGCTCCGTTCTGGTTGATGATGTGCTCCTCGCGTGGACGCATTTTCGTGACCACTTGATCTCAGAGCAGATCTCATTGCTGACGAGCGATCTTGCTCTTGAGCTGACGACGCGGCTTCAGGAACTTCGTGCAAATTCCAACATTTCGGAGGTGCGCGAGGCTGTCGAGATACTCGGCAAACAAATCGTTGGCATCACGCATCAACAGCGGTTGGCACTGCTGGCCGGTGTGAACGACAAGATTCGACAAGTTGAGTCCATTCGCAAACCTGCTTACAGAATCGCCCAGGAAGAAATGAAGGAAGTGCTCGCGGCGGTCAGCCAGCAGTATGGCACCGGATGTTCCAATCGCATGCAATCGATTGTCGAGGACCAGACACCAGTGGCGATCGACCGCATCCGTGAACGTGTCAATGCGTTGGTGAAAAATGTCGTCGAAGAACTTGCCCAGTCATGTCGTGTCGCGATGGAGGAATTTGGGAACGAAGCAGCACAAAGCATCGAATCGGCCATGTCGCATGTCGCGTCTTCGTTGATCGAAAGAGACCGTGAAACACTTAAGAAGCATGTTTTGCTGATCTCGACAGCGGCCAAGACATTACCGGCCCCGCAGACATCGACCTGATGAAGAAACACACCATCGCAGCCCCTGCAAAAACGTGGCGTCGGGGGCTTCGGTCTTTGCGGCTCTCACGGCGAAGGTATCTTTCAACCACCCTACTTTCGAAAGCTGGCGGTCTGGAATCAGGCAGCGCCGAACAGTAACAAGCCGCTTCGGGCGGGCGATTCAGGACATGCAGGCCCGAGCCCCCGATACCTTCGCAGGTGCAGCTCCCGGCGGTGTCGGCATGACACTCGTCACACTGTCCACCACAATCAGCGATTACACCGACGTCATCTGGTCGTTCGACCAAGGCGTGCATCACGGTAGAGTGATGTTTCTCAACGCCATCACTCTGAACAGCTACTTCGAGTATCTCGACGGCATGGGAATCCCGCTGGACGCCTACGTCGACGACCTGGTGGAAACGAACGGAGGATGGTACACAGCAGCGAACGTTTCAGCCCATGTCGGGGCACATGCGTTGCATGCTGCAGGCCTTGTTTGGGCCTGGGGTGCCGCCGGTGGCCCCACGTGGAGTGTTGCAGTAGGCCCCGGCCGCCCATGGGGCTTTCACATGATCTCAGGATCAAGTCCCTGGGGTGGCGGCGCGACGACGTGGACACATTTTACGGGACTCAGAATTGGCTGGAATGCCGGGATCATCGCAGAAGTATCACCGACCGCAGCCGGAAGCTGGTTCACCATCGAGGGCATCCCCATTTTCTTCCCAGCCGCAGCGATCTCGCATCCTTATTGTATAAACTGCGTGACACACACAGTCCACTCACTGCTCAGCGGACTCTTCAGGATCTGAGTTCCGCGTTCAATCTAGGTTCGCGTCTATGAATGCCTTGGCGATCGATAGCGCGCTTGCATCGGCGTGGCCCGGAATAGTGCTGCAGATTCCCGCTTGTGTTGTGGTCGTTCGGCAGGATCGCCCGTGCATGCCCGACGGTGCTGTGTTTTCTGACTGCCGAGGCGGTTCAGTCAAGAGAGGTCCGGAATCCGTGGAGATACTGGTCTCACCGATGCCAAACTCTCTTGCCGGAACCAACGAGTCGGAGTTCCTAATGACAGTTGCTCCAATGGGGTTCCTATCGCGTAGCAGAGAACGCAGCCAAATGCTTGCCGAAACGTTGATCGATACATTTCGCGCCCAAGGAGCCAGGGAGATAGAATTGCAAGGTTGAATCCGATCAACCGGCACCAGCACGCACGCCAGGCTCCATTGCTCAAGTAGCAATTGCCAGGTATCTGCCGCGCGGTTCCGCCGCCATGTCCGCTAACGCCCCCGTCGGAGTGTCTGCGACGACGGCCACCGAATCGTTCAATTCCGCGGCGATGGAGTTCGTGGACGAAACGGTCGACGCCGAACAGACTCATGCCGACACGATGATCGACGCGGCTCAGACCGCGGCCGACGCGGTTGTGGACGCGGTCAGCAGCTTCATTGCCGCGGCGCTTCCGGTGCAGTTCGCCGCGTTCACCGGAACGGTCGACGCTTCACTCACTCGCACCGACACGAAAGTCGCAGCCTCGGCAGCCGCCGAACGAGATTCGATCACTGCCGCCTACGACAAAGCTGTCCGCGATGCCGGTGCCGCTCTGACGGCCGCCGATGCGGCAGCGGAACTGGATGACCCGATCGCCGTGGCCGACGCCCGGCT
>JAWKUA010000030.1 GCA_041398785.1 Planctomycetaceae bacterium
CTCTTCGGTGGCAGCGATGGACGCGTCGCGGTCGGTTGACCAAAGCAGACCGGCGCTGCTGGAAAGTGCCAGAGCAAGGCTTTCGCGGAAGTACGCGACGTCCGGATGCCCGGCAATGACTTCGCGGTGGATTTCGACGTATCGCTGAGTGTCCCGCTCAGCTTCATCGCGTCGTTTCAGTCCGACCAGCTTTCCGGACCAGTTTGTCAGCGCGTTGGCAAGACCGATGCGGTCATGCGGCGCCGCGCTTCCGATTTCCAGAATGCGGGTGCCATAGTTCACACTGGCGCGGCAGCATTCCTCAGCTTCCTCCGGTCTCAACAGTTGCTGCAGCGTGGCTCCGCGCTGCAGCGACGCATCGCGCAGCGCCCGCAGATAGTCGACGCTGGCGGGTTGCTGCTCGTGAAGCTGACTGAAGACTCCGATTGCCTGGCGGTACGTCGTATCGGCTTCATCAAACTCACCGTGCTCCAGCAGTGTCCATGCCAGGACATGCAGCGTTCGCGCCGTGTCGAACAGGACTTTCGGATCGTCGGACTTCTCTTCCAGCAGTTCCTGACGAAACGCGGCCGCCTTTTCCAGAGCCTCGCGTCCTCGCGCTTCCAGGCTCGACTGACGGACAAGTTCGGTCCCCAGAATGATCAGTTCCTGAATCGGCTTTTGAGCTTTTTCAAAGCGGCTTTCCGCAGCGGACAGGTAGCCTTCCGCCAGCCGTTGCTGACTGGTGGCTTCGGCGGCGCTGGCCTCAGCCCGTTCCGTCGCTTCCCGCGCACGATCGCGTTCCGCCTGGAACTTGAATGCGTTGAGCTGCGCCTGTTCCTTTTGCGCGACCGCTTCGCGCCACTGCCACCAGATTCCGGCAAACCCGATTACCGAAACGGCAACCACGGCTGTCGCCAGCGACGCCGGCAGAGGATGTCGTCGGCACCATCGCTGAACCCTTTCCATGGAACTGACGGGCCTTGCCATGATCGACTCCCCCCGGCGGAACCGACCGATTTCGTCGGCCAGCAACTGCGCCGACTGGTACCTGCGAGCCGTATCCTTCTGCAGACACAAAAGGCAGATGGTCTCCAGATCGCGAGGGACTGCCGGCCGAATCTTTCCGGGAGCCACCGGTTCCATCGTGCGGACCTGGTCAAGCGTTTCCATCACCGTGGCCGCTTTGAATGGTGGCCGACCGGTCAGCAGTTCATACAGGATGGCGCCCAGCGAATAGATGTCGACGGCTGGCGAAGCGGCCTGCGAGAGTCCCCCGGCCTGTTCGGGAGCCATATAAGACGGCGTGCCGAAAACGTGACCCGACGCTGTTCGGTCACTGTCGTCATCCAGCCGTTTCGCAAGGCCGAAGTCACTGATACGCGGAATGCCGTCTTCGCCCATCAATACGTTCGACGGTTTCAGGTCTCGATGGATGATGTGCCGATCGTGTGCGTACTGCAGCGCCAGGGCGAGTGCTTCGACAATGTCGGCGGCTTCCGCAAAGTCCGGAGGCGCGTTTTTGATGCGGGACGCCAGGGTTCCTCCCTCAACGTATTCGAAGACCAGAAACGGGTGCCCGTCGAATTCTCCGGAATCAAAAATCCGAACCAGATTGGGATGCTGCAACTGAGCGGCGGCCCGAGCTTCCACCAGAAAACGCCGCCGGTATTCTTCACCGCTCCTGGTCGTCTGATTCAGCATCTTGAGCGCGACTCGGCGGTGCAGCGTCAGGTCAGCGGCCAGATAGACAATTCCCATCCCGCCCCGTCCGAGTTCCTCGATGATGAAATAGCCGGGGATCGATGGAAACTCATACAAGTCGCCGGCGCCGGGAACGCAGTCAAATGCGCGATGCCTCAGTTCCGGAAACCGCTCAGCCAGTTCGCGGACGGTGCAGTCCGACCGGTAATGCAGCTCAAGCTGAATCAGTTCCGTGATCAATACGCCGCGCAGGGGTTCGTCGATCCCGCCAAGATAGTCCTCCGCACGGGGCGCGCGACCGGCAAGAAACTCGTTCTCAAACGCGTCGCATTTGTCGTTGATGATTTGCAGCTGACCGGCAGACAGGTCGGAGGGCGTGATGTGCGGCATCGGCAGGGCCTATGATTGATCCGGCGAACCGGATTGGAGTACGACTGATCCCGCCGAAGACTCGCATCCGGAAACTTCACTTTCTGTCCGTGAACTCACCGGTACCGTTCACCGTGACGAAAAATCGTGTCGCTGTCCGGCCTATTCCGGCACCGACTCGGCCCAATACGTGCGAATCAGCCGCAAGCGGCGTTCGACGGTTGTCAGCGCTTTCCCGATCTTGTCGGCGATTTCGGCCGATGTCAGTCCGTTCATTTTCCAGATCGCCACGTCGCGCAATTCATCGTCCGGCAGGATGTCCAGCAGACGCTGCATCTCTTCTTCCATCTGAGCCGCGAACTCGGGTGTGGGTTCACGACCGAGTGCCAACTCCAGTGCTCCCGCGCCGTCGTCCGCTGCGGAGTTCTGTGCCAATCCCGCCTGGTCGATCACTCGACCGCCGCCGCGCTTCTGACGGAATTCGTCACGCACCGCGTGATTGGCCTTGCGGACCGTGATCGCCACCAGCAGTTTCCACAGGCCTTCACGGTCCGAAAGATCCGCGAATCGTCCGCGCTGAACTCCCTTCCACAGACTGTGCATCGCACTCAGCGCGATGTCTTCTCCGTCGGCCGGCACGGGACGAGTTCGCAGACGCTTGTCCGCCAGTGCCGCCAGGTGCCGGAAGTACCGGTCCCACAGCTGCTGAGCGGCCGACTGGTCGCCATTTCGCAGATCGACCAGCCATTCAGTGACACTATCGCCATGCACCATTGCCATACCTGTCTGCAGTCGACTCGCGCAGCGGATTTCGAACGGCCCGGCCGATATTACCGCTGCCAAATCGGATCAGCAACAAACGACGCTGCAAATGATTCAGACGGGAAGGCGAGCGGCAGATGAGCTGTCACCTGCCCGCACGGCGCACGCCAAAACGGAGGCGACTATGCGAACGCGATCAATTCCGGCACGACGGTGGACTTCCGCCGAAGTGCTGACGGCGGTTTGGCGCCGCCGGAGTTTTGTCCATTCAGAAAAAACGTGAAGGACTGCGGTTCCAAACGGGCATAGGAAGTTCAGACACGATCACTTTCTCTGCTTTCAGCAAAAGGTACCCTCAAATGTTGCTGTCCACGAACTTTCGAAATGTTTTTCGATCAACCCGGCGCCGACGCCGAGCCGGCCTGATTCGCTCGACGTCCTCGGCGGAAGTGCTCGAAACGCGCAATCTGCTCTCAGCCGTGTGCTGCGACGCATCCGCTGTGAGTCCGCCGGAAGACATCAGCACGTCCACGGTCGCTGAGGAACCCGGCGCGTCCGACCTGGACTTCGGCGAAACAGAACTGGAGGACCGCGCACCGGAGGCGCCAATGAAGTCCTCGAACAACCTGAAGCAGTTTCCTCCTTCAACCGATTCCGATGCCCGCCCGGTCTTCAGCGGCAGTTGGGGAATGGCCTCGTACCAGTACCTGACCGAAACCACCTATAACAACTCGCCGACAGGTGACGATGTTGTTGGTGCCGTCGATCTGCTGGGTGACGCCGATGACGAACCGGATTCGGTCCGCGGAAATCTGCATATCCACACATTGAATATCGGTACCACCGAAAACCTCTGAACCAAACGCCCGCACGGCAGCGGTTGCCCAATCGCCCTGAGTCGCTTTCGTCAATCCGACAAACACAGGGCGGCGGCGGCCCGCGGTCCGGCGGGGCATGAACCGCGTCCCTGGTCATATCACTTTGGAGACTGAAATGTCCGGTATTGCATTTGCGAATACTCAACGTGCGGTTGCTCTGTGTGCCGTACTGCTGGCCGGATCCGTCCAGGGCAGTGAGGAGAATTCATCGAAATCGGACAGCGAGGACCGCTTACAAAACGCGGGGCTGTCTCTGTTCGCGATCGGTCCAAATATGGGACTGGTCGGCTTTGACAGCGCTGAGACGCTGAACGGGGCGAGAATTACGCCGACAACGGAGCTAATGCACGGCGCCCGCACGGTCAGCAGGCCCCGTGACGCAGCGATCGATCGGCACGGAGCGCTCTATCTGATCAGCGGCGCGAACGGCGGATCGGTTGCCGTCTACGAAAATCCGCTGACCGCGAACGGAAGCCGGAAGCCCGACCGGATGGTGTTTGGCAGGAACACGCAGATATCGAAAAGTCCAACCGGCATCGCTATCGACCGGGAGAACGAGCGTTTGTATCTGTCGAACGCAGTGACCGGCATTCTGGTGTTTGACATCAGCTCGTCACAGGCCTTCAGCGGCGACGTCACTCCGTTGCGGGTGTTTCGCGTCGATCAGCCGTGCGCCGTCCGGAGCAGATCCGGTTTGCAGCCGGAGCTCGCCACGTTGTCGACGCTCGCGGAGATACATCGGACATCGCGGTGTTCGACACACCGGGCAATTCCCGGTGATGCAACACCGAACCGAACGATCAATCACATGGACTTCGATAACCGAATAGGCATCGACGTGGACTCAGCGGGACGCCTGCTGGTTGCCGCGCGAACATCAGGCCAGGGATGATCTACAACAATGCGTCACAACCGACGGCCCGGCGACACCGGACATTGTGGTTTCCGTGACGGGTACGACAAGACGGGTGATGCCGTCCTTTGCCGCGACAGACTCGCAGGACCGACTGTACGTGGCAGATTCCGGCGGGAATCAGGTGATCTGCCTGAACGCCATCACCGAATTGCACAGCGGTGCACAGTTTCCGGAACGCATCATCGGCAGTCCGGAACTGATCGCGCCGAACCGCCTGCTGCTGTTCGAGCGCTGAAGGCGAGCTTCATTCCCGTAGTCACACCTGCCAGCCGTCAACACGTGAACGAAGGCAGGCGGATGCCCGGCGGAACGTGTCGCTTCCAACCTCGGACAGCGATCACTCAACAACTGACTGTTTCCACGAAATTGAAAGAAAGTAAGAACAATGCCCCCTCATCTGCCCCCGCTCGATTCGAGTTTTGAAAGAGCGCCGTCCCGGCCATTGCCCGAAAACTATGCCCCATTTGACGGCATTCAGTACAAGGTCACCAATACGGATACGATTGCCAACATCGCTTCACGCGGCGGTCGCAGCGCGAAATTCGTGATGGACTATGCGTTTGGAACACACGACCCGCGCGAAGTGAACTGGTACCTGCGGAATCGCGTCGGGTGCAAAGCCTACGGGCCGAAGAAGCAGAACTTCGCGTTTTCCGATGCGGCCGATCCCGGACTGATCTGGCTGCCGCGACAGGTCTACACCAGGCTGACGGAAAAACCAAAGCCGACCGCGCACCGGTACGACACGCCCGGCATCTATCCTCGATATCGTCAGAAAACCAGCAATGTGTGCTGGGGAGCGGCCGTGGCGAATATCTACGACTGGAAGAAGCGGAAGCCTCGCCGGCGCGTGACCGAGGCACTGACGGAAATTGGCCTGCAGTGGGGATTCCTTTACGAGACCGGATCCTACATGACCGGACCGACGTTCCGCAGCCTGGCCAAAGACGCCGGCCTGCGCCCTCACGCAACCGGCGACTTCCTGCAGGACGACTACTGGATGAGTACGATCAAGTCGCGCGGGCAGATGCTGATGCTGCAGTCGGCCTATGGAGCGTGGACCCACTGGATCGTAATTACCGGCTACGAAGTCCAGGCAGACGGCAAACTGACGGTGATCTACGTCGATCCCGGTGACGGAATTCAGTATCGGTCCTCTGCCGACACGATGTACTCAAAGCTGCTGGACGCCGCGACACAGGTCGCCAAGGTCTGGTCCTTCTGAGTTCCGGGAGGGGCGTTGCCGCACCGGAACATCGCCGATATCCGTTTCGAGCCGGGAACATTGGCACCGGGTGCGTGCATTTCGCTCACACGGTCCTACGTCAACCACGCCCGCCACATCGGAACCAAACAGCCGCGCTCGCACATCGCCGCTCGCCGATGCTCGCCGATGACGAACCTTTTGTAGCCGTCACGCTCCGCGTGACGAGCCAGCCAGGCAGTCCCGCGACAACCACGCCCGCCACATCGGAACCAAACAGTCGCGCTCGTACATCCCGCCGTTCGCCGATGACGAACCCTCGTTCCCGCCAAAGCGAACCGCGCGACGCCAGTCCGCAATCACGCCGCCGAACGCGGAACAGGCGGCCGCATGAGTCCCAGTGACGGTTCCTCATAACTTTGCAAACGTATCAGGCACCGGTGCCGGTCGCGTCGCAGGGCGGCGGTTACTGTGCTGCGAGCGAAGTTGACCCTTTCGTCGAATGTTCGCTGGCACGACGAAATGTCGATTCGTTCGACACACGACAACTCGACGGCCAGCCGAAAGCTGAGTTCCTCCAGAGCGGTCCCGGCGATGCCTCGATGCGAAAGGGATTCTCCGAAGGCAGGTAACGGCACGAAAATGTCTGACAAATGGCTGCGAGAACGGCAGCAGAAGGAAGGCTTGCTGCTCAACGCTGACAGCAGGCACCAGGGCATGTCGCCTGTGAATCCGTTGCAGGATGATTTAGCGGTCAACAAGAGCTTGAGAAAAAGGCCCAAGCCGGCACCGACAGTCGTGCCACCCCAAAGTACAACACTGCAAGCCGTGGAAGCCTGCTCAACCGGCCAGGCTGCAATCCACTGAACCGGCACAGCCTGCGAAAGTCGTGATGCAGAAGCTGAACGCTATCGGGCGACAGTGTTCCGTCACCGTGATCAGAGACCTTCCAACAGACGTGGTTCTTCCGACTGAGCGTCAACGATGATGATTGCGCATTGCCCGTCGTCTTCGATCAATGGATCGATGTCCTGGAATCCCAGCTGAACAATCCACTCATCTTTTCCATCTTCGCGGGAACGGACGACGCGTTCGATTTCAAAATCTTTGAGGCCCTGGAGCTTTGCAAATTCTTCGGCAACGTGGCAAATGCTGGTTACCGTCGTCGTTGTAGACATGTCGTTTGTCTCCTGATCGTCAGTTGCTTCTAAACAATCGCCGGAAGTACTCAATATGCTCAATCGCGTGTTTCTGCTCGGCAGCGGTAAGCGATTTCCAGTAGTGACTTTCTTGAAGAGCCTTGAAAACGAATTCTTCACGCTCAAGTCGGCTGAGCTGGCCGTAAAGCTTCTTGTTCGCCAGCCAGTGTTCATAATGCTTTAGCTCGTGCAGCAACTGATACCGTGTGGCATTTGGTCGTAGTAGTATGCCAGCGCTGCCGTCCCTGAATCGTACGAACTGTGCCGCATCGCCCGTCTTGTCGAGGACGCTCTTTGCCCAGTCATTTTTGATGATTGAGACATTGTTGCGGTTCAGGCGGCTTGAAAGCCGCTTGAGTACATTGTCCGGGATAACCTCCCCGTTTCTCCAGCCTTTCATTGTATCAGTTAACCAATTTGTTCCCCTTGGGGCGCCGAGATTCTCAAAGTCGTCCGACTTTCGTACTGCCGATTCGGCTGCCTGAAGCAACTTGTCCGAAGCGGGACTGCGACCTGCACGCCGAAGTCGTTCGGTGAGTTTACCAAGCAGTTCCTTGATTTTACGTACCGTATTGCCCGAAACAAATGGCAGGATGACAGCGACCGCCAGCACGAATCGTGAGGTGATTCCGAGGTCCTCATCGGTGATCAGGTCCCTGCCTTCGATGAAGTTCGCCAGATCCGCCATATCTCCGACGAGCGGAAGGAATCCGACTCCCGTCGCGAAGGCCTCTTCGACGATATCAAGCTTCGCGATCAGCTCGTCTCGCTGCTCCCTGGAGAACTCCCGCAGTGTACCTGCATGAAGTGCTTCGCCGATTCTGCGAATCTCAGGTGATCCAGCAGGCAGCGGCCTCGCTGAGCCAGCAGGCAGGCGAGTTCCTGACGCGGTGTCAGGTTCGTCAGGTAGCCGCGAGTCGTGTCGGATTTCCGCAGCGGACAGACGAAATTCCGGAAGTACTCATCCGATTCCTCCAGAAAACCCCAGGCGGTGGCGTCCATGTTGAATCGCTCCGCGGGCTGCTCCCACCGCAGGAACACGTGAGCATTCGAGTAGCACAGGAACAGCGGATAGCCCAGACGTCGTCCGATGGCAGCGTACAGCACGGGCATCGTCACGCAGGTACCGCCGCGGCCCGTGAGAATCCCGTGCAGCAGCAGGTTGCCGGAATCGCGGGCGTCGAAGTCGCCTGCCATGAATTTCTGATTGTAACGCACACCCAGCTCCTGCATGACCAGTGTGACCAGCACCAGCATCCGGAACCGTGCCTCCGTGTCATTCAGGTACCGCTGCCGGTCCCGCCGCATCGAAACGGCCGTCCTGTGGCGAGCAAACTTCACCCAGTCCTCGAAGGTTCTGCGACAGCGGGAACGTCGATCGTCCCCGAACACGGCAACCCCACCGCCAGCCGCAGACTGAGTTCCGCCAGATCGCCGCCGGTCACGTCACGATTTGAAAAGCCCGAAGTCTGGCGATCGTGCATCTGACGATTTCCTGCGCAGAAGTCCGGGAGTGAAAACGCCTCACGAATGGCTGGCAGAGCAAAATCAGCGGCAATACGAGGACCTGTGGCCTGACGAAAAACACGACGTCGTCGGGCTGTCGAAGATGAGCCGGTTACCGAGAGATTCGGCGGTCAACAAAAGCTTGAGCAAAAAGCCCAAGCCGCTACTGTAAGCCGTGCCGGTGTTCTAACCTTGGAAGCCTGCTCAACCGGACAAGCTGCAACCGTTCAAACTGGCAGAGCCTGCGAAGGTCGTGATGCAGCAGCGAAATAACATCATTCCCTTTCAACGAGTTCTCCATGTTCGGTCGCCAATAGGAGCACGCCCCGCTGCTCGTCAAGCTCCGACCATTGAATCCCCGGAAACGGCCCGTTGCCACGTGCAATCGATGTGCAGAATCGAACAGTCGTTCCAACGACAACATCCCGCCACGAGTCAACTTCATTCGCTTTGAGGTGCACGAACAGATAGTCGACAACAGCGTTGCGTCCGTCCGACAACACGACCACTGTTGAGGGCATATCGAACTGAACTCCTGGGTCGTCATCGTCGAGTCGTTCTTGTCCGCGACCATCCCGGTCCACAGAACGGGGCGTTCGGCGAATTGTTCGGTGACCCTGCGAATCATCAAGCCCTTTACTAAACGCGTCGCCAACACTCGTAACGAAAGACGACCAGTGCTTCTGCCACGGTCTCACTTCCAGTCATGTCGATACCTCACGCTATCCCCAAGGCCCGTAGGTCCCATCTTCAATCGCCTTCCTTAACTTGTCGGCAGCATTCTGCAGCATGCGTGCCGTATCTGTTGGATTCAGATTCTTTGGAACCGAGTCCAAGTGACGTATGACATCCCGATTGTAGATCGGGTGATTGTCGATGTGGTTGATCGCTTGGCGCAGCAGGATCCCGTTGTTCTTCCCATTGATGTTGAAGCCCCCCTTCGCGGCCTTATCAAGCAATGCCCGATGTTTAGTTATTGCCTCAAGGGGAATCAGGTGATGGGCGATCTTGCCTGTTCCAGCAGATTGCATTGCATCCCGCAAGGAGCTGCTCGCTGGGCTTCTTCGGGTGAGAGGGCAAGCTCATCCACGAATCTCCTTGCTGGGGCATTAGCCGAACTGCTGATACTGTTGGAATGTCGGGGTCTTGCCTTGGGCTGCCGGAATCAGCGTCCCCGTGGCGTTTTCGGAATGCCGGTCCGACCTTGCGGTCGCCGGATCGTAATCAAGTTCGTAGTTGCGGCCCACCTTTCCGCCGGCTTTGGCCGCCGATGTGTGAGCAGTATCGACAAGCGGCTCCGCCAATCGCCAGCTCCGTGAGCACTTCGATGTACTCGGGAAGCAAGGTCTCCAGTTCTTCGTAAGAGCGAGCCTGCTCAATCCGACTGAATAGCCGGGGCGAGCCGCAAATGTCTTTTGCATTGCTAAGCAGGCCCAACGCCGCCATGAGAGCCGTAGTAAAAGCCGCGGCACCCGACAGGACCACCAATCGCTCCCGATGCAAACCCCAGAACCGCTGTTGGCTCCACAAACACAGCGATCTTTGTCATATTCCTCGACGGATGTCAGTTCCCGTAGCTGCGATTCGACTTCAGCACCGACCATTCCCTTCTCGAAGGCTTGCTCAAGCATCCAGACGCGCGGTCTGTCGTATCGAGGCGGCGAAACGCAAGATCGGCGAATGCCTTTTCTTCGCTTTCTCCAGTGTCGCCGCTCAAGTTCCGCGTAATGTGCAACTTGCCGCAGTTCGTGCGGTTTATTTCGCTCGCGGTAGTCTGCAGCGGCCAGAATCCGGGCCTCATTGTTTTCATAGAAGTCAACGATCCGATACGCGTCCACGATGTCCGCGGAACGACGAAACTCGTCGACAATCGTTTTCCTGTATTCCGCTCGTAGCGGATGGAGATGAGGAATCGCCGCGTCAATGGTTGAAGCGTATTCTTCCGCGTCCCGGAAGAGTTCGTCATCGGTTCGCTCACGTTCCCGCAGCCCGCTGGGATCTGGCCTCGTTGACTGGATCAGTTGTTGCGGACGTAGCGGTAGAGGTTCAGGTCATCCTCAGCCGGATCTTCGCTCTTCAAGCGGCCGGTTTTCGGGTTGTAGTGGCGATAGTGCAGGGCGTACTCGGTTTCCGGACCGGAATTCGGGTCGCGGTGGTAGGCCAGATATTTGCCCTTGTACAACTGCGAATTCGCCGTGCTGCCCGTCGAACTGCGAAGGTCTCCCCACGCGTCGAAGTCGTACTCGTCCGTGATCGCCTGAGCATCGTCCGTGAGCTGCCGGACGTTGTAGATGCCGTCGAACTGGTAAAAGCTGGATTCCCCATCCCGGTGCTGGCTGATGACTTCAGCGTAGGGCTGAGGATTTTTTCCGTGGCCGCGAAGGTCGCCGAACCTAAGGCCTGCGGCAGATGAGAACATACTCTCCGGTTTCAACGGGAGGGTCGAAGTTTGATCGCCGTGCAGGCGATCAAACGAGGGGAGGGCGTCCGAGCATCGAGAGTTCCCCGTGCGTCACCTCCCGCGATCGAACGCCTAGAACGGCATTCGATCGGCGACCCTCCCGTTGAAACGGGAGGGTGAAGCAATTGCCGCTCTGCATTGGTCAATTCTCCTCTGCCGATCACTTAACGGGACGCCGCTTCCCGACGTGTCTTCGGCAGTCGGCATGCGGTTGGCTGCTTGTTGATTGGAACCGGGGGAGCATCGCCGATGGCGGTTTCGAGCGGGAAGACGCGCACCGGGTGCGGGCGTTTCGATCCGGGGAATATTGGCAGACAAATCTCGGAGAGGCGTTTATCCTTCAGGCAGACAGTTTTTTCGTCGCGTTTTTTTTTCGTCGCGGATTGTTGCCGGCGGCCTGGATTGCAGTTCCGCCGTGAACATTCGACGGATCGAGATCGCCCGTTCGGGAGCCTGAATTGTGAGTTCATCGTTCACTCGCCGGATGTTTCATCGTTATTCGGCACTCAGCCTGCTGGGAGCCTCCGCTTCGGGATGGCTGCCGGCTTTAGCGGCGTCGGCGGCTCAGGCTGACGTGAAGCTGCGCCGGAAGTGCATTCTGCTGTGGATGTCCGGCGGTCCCAGCCAGATGGAAACGTTCGACCCGAAGCCCGGCCACGAAAACGGCGGGCCGACCAAAGCCATCGACACCAGTGTGGCCGGCATCCGCATCAGCGAACACCTGCCGCAGGTGGCTCAGGTGATGGACCATCTGGCGCCGATCCGGTCGATGTCGACAAAGGAAGGCGACCACGCCCGGGCGACGTATTTTCTGCGAACCGGCTATCTGCCTCAGGGCCCGATTCAGTATCCGTCGATGGGTGCGTTCCTGAGTAAGCAGCTTCGCGACGAAGACTGCGACCTGCCGTCATACGTCAGCGTGAATCCGTTTCGAGCGTTCAGTCCGGGGGCATTCGGTCCGGGGTTTCTGGGTCCGGCATGGTCTCCGCTGGTGGTTGAAGGCCAGATGGCGGGCGACGGCGAAAACCGGACGATTTCATTCGACGTGCAGAACCTGAAACCGTCGCCGAAAGTGACCGTGGAACAGACCGATGCGAGGCTGCAGTTGCTGACATCACTGGAACACGATTTTCTGGCTCAGCGACCCGGCGGACCGGGCAGCAGCCACGTGCAGAGCTATCAGCAGGCCGTGCGCATGATGAAGTCGTCGGCGGTTGGAGCATTCAATCTGGAAGCGGAAGACGAAACTCTGCGGGACGCTTACGGTCGCAATCCGTTCGGTCAGGGCTGCCTTCTGGCTCGACGGCTGATTGAAGAAGGTGTCTCGTTTGTTGAAGTCAATCTCAGCGGCGCCGACGGCAGCGGCAACGGAGCCGGCTGGGATACTCACGCGAATAACTTCGAACAGGTCAAGTCGCTGTGCGGAGTTCTGGACCCTGCCTGGGCCGCCCTGCTGAACGATCTGGAACAGCGAGGATTGCTGGATGTGACTCTGGTGATCTGGATGGGAGAATTCGGCCGGACTCCGAAGATCAACGAGAATTCCGGCCGCGACCACTGGCCGGGAAGCTGGAGCACCGTGCTTGGCGGAGCGGGCATTCGCGGCGGCCAGGTTTACGGTTCCACCAGCGACGACGGTATGGAGATCGCGGAGAACCCGATGTCGGTTCAGAATCTCATGGCAACCATCTGCGCGGCGCTGGGGCTTGATCATCACGCCATGAACCTCAGCAACATCGGCCGCCCGATCCCGCTGTCGGATCACGGTTCTGAACCGGTTTCGGCATTGCTGTCGAACGGATGATGGTTCCGCGGCAGCGGAATTCGGACGCGCCGTTCGGACAGCGTCGCGTGAATGCGGATCGATGCACACTTTGAGGGAATCGTCGCCTCCGCGCGCTTGCTCATGTCGAATCCAGGGCGCACAATGGCCGGGCCTGTGCTTCGTCCCGCCGCCTTTTTCGACGTGAGTCCCCGCCATGCTTCGACGTTTCACCGTTTCCTTCATCGCCCTGCTGTTGGTGTGTGGCAGCGCACTGAGTGGTATCCTTGTTTCGGGGGTACCCATATCGAACGCGGCTGCGGCCGCTGAAGACCAGCCGGGACAGACATCCGCTGAGCCGGCGGGCGACGGCGAAAACCTGCCGGAAGGTCATTCCAGCCACGGCGAAGTCTTCAACGAAGGGCCTCGCCAGGCGGCGCATCGGATGGACGGAGTCGGCAGCGTTCGTTTTTCCGCCACCACGGAGAAACCGGAGGCCGCCGCGTTTGTTACTCAGGGCGTCGCTCAGTTACACGGGTTCTGGTATTTCGAATCGGAGCGGTCATTCCGCCAGGCGGCCGCCATCGATCCCGGCTGTGCCATCGCGTACTGGGGCATGGCCATGTCCAATCGAGCGAACGCGGATCGCGCAAAAGGGTTTATCAAGGAAGCGATGGACCGAAAGGACAGCGCATCGCCGCGGGAGCAGCTCTACATCGAAGCTTTCGATCGCTACATCAATGCGGAGACCGACAGCAAGGACAAGAAGCGCGAGCGTGCGGAGAAATACATCGATGATCTGGAGAACCTGCTGGACGAATTTCCCGATGATATCGAAGCGAAGGCGTTCCTGTGCGAGTTCCTGTGGTCGGCGCGCGGTGATGACGTGAAGATCTCCAGCTACCTGGCCGTGAATGCCCTGATTCAGGAAATCCTGGACGTCGAACCTCTGCATCCCGCGCATCACTATCGCATCCACCTGTGGGACGGAAAAAAGCCGAAGAATGCTCTGGAATCCGCTGCTCGCTGCGGACTGGCGGCTCCTGCGATCGCTCACATGTGGCACATGCCGGGGCATATCTATTCGAAGCTGCATCGCTATCACGACGCCGTTTACCAGCAGGAAGCGTCGGCTCGAGTCGATCACGCTCACATGATGGAGAACCTGGTTCTTCCCGATCAGATCCACAACTTCGCTCACAATAACGAATGGTGCATTCGCAACCTGATCCACATCGGTCGGGTTCACGCCGCGATTGAGCTGGCGAAGAACATGATCGAAATGCCGCGGCATCCGAAATACAACCACATCGAAAAATCCGGCAGTTACAAATACGGTCGCCAGCGCCTGCTGGATGTCCTGCGGGCCTATCGGCTGCACGATGAAGTCATTCGACTTGCGGAAACTCCCTGGCTGGAAGAAACCGGTAACGACCGGGAAGACCTGCTTCTTGATCGGGCACTGGGGTCGGCCTTTGCCGCAACCGGTCGTGTGGCCGAAGCGGAGGCGATTCGTCAAAAGCTGCGGTCACTGGTGGCCGCGACGGAAGCGGAGCAGAAGAAGGCCGGCGACGACGCTGCGGAGAAGGCCACTGAACAGAAGAAGGACGATGCTGCCGTGAATAAGGCTCGCACGGACGCCGAAGCCAGGCACGATGATCGCATCAGGGAACTGCGGCAGGTCATTGACGAAATCGACGGACGGCTGGCGCTTCATCGCGGAGAGTTCGACAGGGCACTGGAACTGTTCGAACGGGCGAAGCAGGTTCCCGCGGAGGAACACGTCGCCGCTATGCTGGCCGCCGGAAAGAATGACGCCGCCGTCGAAAAGATCGCGGATCACGCTGGCAAACGGCCGGGAGAAGTTCTGCCGCTGGTGGCTCAGATCGAAACGCTTTGGCAGGTGGGAAGAAAGGACGACGCAAGAAAGGCGTTCGATGAGCTGAGAACGATTTCTTCAACGATCGATTCCGAGGTCCCTGTCTTCGCAAAGCTGGCGCCGATTGCTCACGAAATTGGCTTCGCCCACGACTGGCGGACTGCTCGGGTACTGCCGGATGACCTGGGAGCGAAGCCGGAACTGGATTCGCTGGGCCCGTTTCGCTGGCAGCCGGTCAGGGCTCCCGACTGGTCGCTGCCGAACGTCGAAAACAAACCGGTGGCTCTGAGTGACTATCACGGCAAACCCGTGGTCGTGATCTTCTATCTGGGCTACGGATGTCTGCACTGTGCGGAACAGTTGCAGAAGTTTCATCCCGAAACAGACAAGTTTCGCGAAGCGGGATTCGAGCTTGTGGCTGTCAGCACGGACCGCCAGGAAGATCTCAGCAAGGCGTATGAGAACTACGATGGCGGCTTCAAATTTCCGCTGGTGGCCGACCCGGACCTGACCGTGTTTAAAAAGTATCGGTGCTTCGATGACTTTGAACAGAAGACTCTGCACGGCACATTCGTGATCGACGCAGCGGGACTGATCCGCTGGCAGGACATCAGCTACGAACCGTTCATGGACCCGGAATTCGTGCTGAAGGAAGCGAAACGGCAGATTGCGACGCCGCGCGATACTCCGGCCGCCGATTCGTCACTTGCCGCTGTAAAGGAGTAGGCTGTCGCTCCGTGTGCGGCTGCGGACTGCGGCGGTTCGGTGAGACATGGACGGCTTCGGGCCGCTGCGTCGACGAAAGGCCGCCGAGTGGAACGCACTGGTTTGCGTCGCAGGGTACCACTGTTCCGCCGGGTCGCCTGAAGTTCCGGACGCCGAGGAATTGCCGGGGACACCGTTCGTCCGTCAGATCAAAGTCACTGGGAACCGTCATTGAGAACACTGCCCGCCATCACCGACCGCCCGGTTCGTCTGGGAGTTCTGATCAGTGGCGGAGGCACAACTCTGCAGAATTTCGTGAACTGCATGGGTGACGGAACACTGAATGCCCGGATCCCGCTGGTGATCGCCGATCAGGCGGGGTGCGGCGGCATCGAGCGCGCCGCGCGGGCGGACCTGCCGTGCATCGTGCTGCCTCGCAGGGATTTCGATTCGACGGCTGCCTTCAGCGAAGCGGTGTTCAGCGAACTGCGGCGGTGCGAAGCGGATCTGGTGACTCTGTCAGGATTTCTGTCGCTGCTGAAAATCCCCGACGACTTTCGGTATCGAGTGCTGAACATCCATCCGTCGCTGATTCCGGCGTTCTGCGGAAAGGGCTATTACGGTCACCGAGTGCATGAAGCGGCGATCGACCGTGGAGTCAAGATCAGCGGCTGTACGGTGCATTTCGCGGACAACGAATACGACCACGGACCGATCATCCTGCAGCGGACGGCGGTTGTTCCCGACAACGCCGGTGCTGACGATCTGGCGCGTCTGGTGTTCGAACAGGAAAAGATCGCCTATCCGGAAGCCATCCGCCGAGTCTGTTCCGGGCGACTTTCGATCGACGGGCACCGGACCGTCTGGCAGCCTTCCTGACGCCGGGAACATCGGCCGGAAAAATGCGGGGATGCGGCTTCAAAAGTCGACTTTCGCCCGTCCTGCGCATAGGATAGCCGCAGCCCTGGCGGTGGGATGGACGGCCTTTCCACAACGTCGGGGCTCCCTCCATTCGAAACCCGCCAGTTCAATATCCCGGAAGAAACCTGATGTCAAAAATGAAGATATTGTCGTTTGCCCTGACCTGCCTGTGCATCGCGTCAGCCGGTTCGGCCGCTGACTGGGGATCCATCAAGGGGCAGATCTGCCTGAAAGGTGATGTTCCCGAGCAGGCTTTGCTGCATAAGAAGGGTGCCGACGTCAAGGATGCCGCCGTATGCGCCGCGCACGATATGATCAATCCGGAAATGATCGTCGACAAGGAAACTCACGGAATCGCGAACGTATTCGTGTTTCTCGCGAAAGCCCCCGGCGACATTCATCCGGACGCGGCCGCGAAGGAAGACACGGTGACCTTTGACCAGAAGAACTGTGAATTCATCCCGCACGCGCTGTTCGTTCAGGCGGGACAGACGGTGGAAGTGCTGAACAGCGACCCGGTCGCTCACAACACGAATGTGATCTTCATTCGCAATCAGCCAGCGAATGTGATTGTGCCGGCAAATACCGCAAAGGGTGCGGGCGTGGGGTTCAGCACGACGTCCAGGGAGTCACTTCCGGTCACGGTGAAATGCGACTTTCATCCGTGGATGCGGGCTCACTGGCTGGTTCTGGACCATCCATACGCCGCTGTGACGGACAAAGAAGGCCGCTTTGAAATCAACAATCTGCCCGCCGGCGACCATGAGTTTCGGATTTGGCACGAAAAGAAGGGCTGGCTTGACCGCAAGTATTCCGTCACCGTCACGGCCGGTGAGACTCAGGAACTGGAACCGGCCTACTTCACTCTGGAATAGTGGACGGCGCAGCGTGCTTTGATTAAAGCGGCGCGCCCGGCTGAAATCTCACCGGGGCAGAATCCCCGGGGCACGCGGGACAAGTTCGGCGAGGCCGGGGTTCGTCCCGTGAAGGCCATCCGGCGGCTGAAGTGCAGTGACGACCGCCGACGCGATATCTGATAATCGCCGGCTTTGCATCGGTGATCCGGAGTGAGTCTTCCATGACGCAGCGTATTGGGTTTCTGATGCAGCTTTTCGTGCTTTCAGTGCTGCCTGTGCTGATTGTGTATCAGTTGTATTTCGGGATCCGACTGATCGTGATGCCCGCGTGCCTGCTGGCGGGCATTGTGCTTTTCGCGGTTGGAACGCGACTGCGCGAATCCTGATTTCGAAAGCAACTCGCCGGAACTGCGGGCGTCTGCGCGGATCCCGCGTTGCGAGGCGCCGGGGCGGCTTGGTAAACCGTGACGCGGCGAACGATCGCGCCGGTCGAACGACGCACCGGACAGCCTCGACGGAAGGTTTATGCAACCGGAAGAGTCCTCCGGGCCGGTGTCGACAGCTTCGGCAAAATCGCCTGCTTCCTCCCGCGGTCGCCGAATGGCGGCGATTCTTCGAAACGCGGCATCGACCGGAACTGCGCTTTCTGTCGAGAACTCGATAACCGGCGAAAAGTTCTGGTTTTTGCGGTGTCACACTCGAACGTCTGTGCGGAATTGTTGGGTCGCGTGCCGTTTGTCGTCTCAAACGATTGGCGGTTCCTGCTTTTTGGGCGTTTAGGGACTCTGCGCTGCAAAACAAACTGGCATCCGGTTGTGCTTGCAGTTGTGATATTGCCAGTATTTTTCCCTCACCGCGCCGTTTCGGGCCAGCGGTCAGCGGATTTTCCCGCCACTTCGTTCTGTCCAGATCCTCGAAGGGTTCTTATTCATGACAGTTCTGCAATCTCTGCTGTCAACGTTTCGCGCTTCCCGTTCGACGACCGTGCAAACCCGCAGACGACTGGGACGCAACCGAGGCACCGGCTTTGCGGTGTTCTCACTGGAATCTCTGGAAGACCGAGTTCTGTTGTCGGGAACAACACCGGAGTACGTGCCGAACCACGTGATTCTGGGCCTGGGGGACACTGACAGCCCCGACGTCAGCCAGCCAGACGACATTCAATTGGTAATTCCCGGATCTGCGATCAGCCCGCTCGGCAATTACGGCCTGTACCTGATGACTCTGCCGGCAGGTGTCGACGCAGTTGACATAATTCCCACGCTGCGGGGACTTCCCGGGGTCGCATCAGCCGAGCCCGACTGGATCGGAGAATGGACCGCCGCTCCCAACGATCCGGACTATGCCGGTCTGCAGTGGTCGCTGAACAATACGGGACAAACGGTCAACGGTGTGACCGGACTCGCTGGTGCCGACATCAGCGCGGAGCTGGCCTGGGACGCATCCATCGGCAGTTCCAACGTCATGATTGCCATCGTTGACAGCGGAATGGACTACCTGCATCCGGACCTGATCGACAATGTTTGGGTCAACCCGGGCGAAATCGCCGGGAACGGGATCGACGACGACGGCAACGGATTCATCGACGACGTCAACGGCTGGGACTTCGCGGACAACGATAATGACCCGATGGACTTCGTCGGTCACGGTACACACGTCAGCGGCACCGCCGGCGCTGTCGGAGACAATTCACTTGGACTGACCGGTGTGAACTGGGACGTCAGCGTGATGGCACTGAAGATCGGCACGGATCTTGGCGGCCCGACGGTTGCCGGAGCCATCGGAGCGATCAATTACGCTGTCAGCATGGGAGCCGTCGCTTCCAACCACAGCTATACGGTTCCCAGTACCGCCGCACTGCAGAACGCCGTCAACTTCGCGCAGGCGAACGGCCATATCATCGTGGCTGCGGCGGGGAACAGCAGTTCAAACAACGACATCTTCCCGTCATTCCCCGCCAATTTCGCGAATGACAACGTGATTTCGGTCGCGGCAACGGATCAGGTTGACGACCTCGCATTCTTCTCGAACTTTGGCGTCAACACCGTCGATATCGGAGCTCCGGGCGTCAACATCTGGAGCACGACGCCGCGAGCCGGTTCGTTGTTCTATGGTCCGAACTATGATTTTTCGGACGGTACATCCATGGCGTCCCCGCATGTCACAGGGGCTGTGGGATTGCTGCGAAGTATTGCTCCGGGAGTTTCGTATACGGAAATCATCCGCGCGCTGTACGACGGTTCCGACCAGATTGCCGCGCTGAATGGCCGCGTTTCGACCGGTGGACGGCTGAATCTGGCAGGCGCCATTGCGCAGCTTTCTGCTGCGGAGATTTTCGTGTCCCCCGGCTCCGTCAGTGAAAACGTCGGCGCGGGAGGAGCGACGATTACGGTTCGCAAGGTCGCCTTTGACATCGGCACGGATCTGGTCGTTGACGTTTCCTTCAGCGATGACACAGAAGTTGCCGTCCCGCTGTTTGCCGGTGCCACGTCCGGACAAATCACAATCCCGGCCGGCCAGCGGTCGGTCACGATCCCCGTCGACATCCTTGATGACACGCTGCTGGACGGAACTCAGACCGTTGTCTTCACGCTGGACATTGCCGGCACAACGATTGATTCCGCGTCGCTGGACGTTACCGACTACGAAACTCTGACGCTGACAATTGACAAGAGCACGCTTCGCGAAGACGGGGCGGACGGCCCGGCAACGGCAACGCTCACCCGCAGCAATACCGATGTGGACGACCCGAATGTGTTTGTGACGGTCAACAACGAACTGGTTGAGTACGACGCAACCGGGACGATTGTCAACACCGTGCCGATTCCCTGGCCGACCGGAATGCGACCGGCCGGTGAGGATGCTCACGACGCCGTCTTCCTGCAGAACGGCAGGATCGCCGTCTATAACGGCACGACGGTGGGCTACGTTTCGGTCTATGACCCGACCGCCGGCACGTGGCAGGACTTTCTGGTGCCCGGCCTGTCCACGAATTCGCTGGACGGTTCCGGAGGCATCACGTCAATCGGCAACTTTGTGTTCCTGACGGACATGCAGTCAGCCCCCGCGAATCCGTTCGGTGCCGTTCGCCTGGATCTGGTGACCGGCGCTGTCACTCGGTTTGCGACGAAGTCGCTGGGCGATCGCCTGTTTGTGAAGGACATTTTCGCCGACACGATTCAGGAAGTGAATCCGCTGACCGGGGCCACGGTCAACACGATCCCGATGCCGACCACGAATACCTTTGGTTTCAATACGGGACTCGCCTTCGATGGAACCAACTTGTGGCTACTGGCGGGACCAATCGGCAACGACCAGATCTACAAACTCGACGCGGATACCGGTACGGTTCTGGACGTCTTTAATCTTGGCGGCGCCACCGAATGGGACGGACTGGCCTATCTGAACGGCCTGCTGTACCTGCAGGATAACTTCCTGCAGAACCGGATCACCGTTTACGACCCGGTCCTGCGTCAGATTGTCAATACGCTGGACGTTGGTGCCCGCAACGGGATCGACATTACCGGCGGTCTGGCGGCGATTCGGAACCCGGATGCCCTGTTCGCGACATCGACGTTTGGTGACGAAATCTACGAAATCAATCCGGTCAACGGAGCACTGCGCAATACCTGGAACAGCGGCGCATCGACGACCGAATACGGCGTTGCAGTTCTGTCGGGCGAAGTTTACATCGGCGAGTTTCAGTCGGCCGATCTGCGTGTATTCAATCGCGACGGTGTGTTTCAGCGAACGGTCACGCTTGCTCTGACGCCGCCACCCGGCGTGTTTGGTCTGGGCGGCGACGATATCCAGGGCCTGACAACGACAAACTATCGTTATCGGGACATTTCCGGCGGTCTTGACGGCAAGATCTACGTCCTGGATCAGGGCGGCACAGCGGTCGGCCGTTACGATGCCACAACCCTGCAACTGGAAGAATTCTTCGAACTGGATGTCCCCGTTCAGGCCATCACTGTTTTCTCTGACGGCAGGATCTACGGAGCTGCCGACGATGGCATGGTGCATGAATTCGACGGCACCGGTTCCCTGTTGCGGTCGATGGATTCGGGCATCACCGGACTGATCGACATTGACGTCAACGTTGGCGAAAAGATCCTGCTTTCGTCGTCGTCCGGCATCGTCGGCCGAACGTCGCTGGCCTTTGAAGCACCGACAACGTTTACTGCCGGAGCGTCCCAGACGTTCATCACATTTGGCCGGCACTTCACTCAAACCGGCGGCGAAGCCATCGTTGACCTCACGAACAGCGACCCTTCGGAATTGTCCGTCCCGACTCGGGTGATTATTCCTGTCGGACAGCAGTCCGTGACATTCCCCGTTTCCGCGGTGGACGACAACATCCTTGACGGCAGCCAGTCGGTCACGGTGTCACCGGCCAATTCGCAGTATGCGGAACTGAATTCGGATTCAGTGACCGTGCTGGACGTCGAAGGTGTCCTGGTCGATGTGGCGGCAACCGAAATCAGCGAAGACGCCGGCATTGCCGCAACGACTGTTCATCTTTCCCGGACCTACATCGACGGACCATTCACGTACGCGGTTTCGCAAACGTTCACCAATTCGCAGCCAACACCGATCCCGGACTTTGCGATCCTTGAATCACACATCGTGGTTCCCAGCCAGATCTCACGGATCAGTGACATCAATGTTCAGCTTTCACTGACGCATTCCTGGCTGCAGGACCTGGACGTGTTCCTTGTCAGTCCGTCGGGAACAACGGTGGAACTGTTTACCGATGTCGGCAGTAACGGGACGGAAATGACCGACCTGATCATCGATGACGAAGCCCTGGTGCGAATCATCGATGGTTCGTCTCCGTTTACCGGCCGCTATCGTCCGGAACAATACCCGTCGCGCGGCATGAACCTGTTCGACGGCGAGAACCCCTCCGGCACGTGGACGCTGGTCGTACGCGATGACAATCAGCAGGACATCGGGACGCTGCTGAACTGGTCACTGCACATTGATACCGTGGGGCTTGCGCCGCTGACCGTGACGCTCAGCAGCGACGACATTACGGAAGCCGCTTTCGGCGGCGCCGGCGGACCGTCGTCCACGATCGAAATGCTGATTCCGGCAAATCAGTCCGAAGCCATGGTGACGCTGGACGCTGTGGACGATCAATTGCTTGACGGAACGCAGACGGTGACCATCAGCGCGACCGCCGTGCAGTCTCCGGACACGTCGATCGACCTGAGCATTCTGGATCTGGGCAGCGACGTGGTCGATGTCACGGACGTCGAACTGCTGGAACTGTCCGTCAGCACGGACTTCATTTCCGAATCCGCCGGCGGCAATGCACTGACCGGAACCGTAACGCGGCTGAACACCGGCGACGCTCCGTTCAGTAGTCCGCTGACCGTCAACCTGATGAGCAGCGATACGTCAGAACTGACCGTTTTGGCAACCGTCACGATTCCCGCCGGTGAGGCATCGGTCAATTTTGATATCTCGGCCGTCGACGACGCTCTGTTCGACGGGGACATTCCCGTGACGATTTCCGCCACGGCAGCCGGATACTTTAATTCGCCGTCGCAGATCGTGACCGTGACGGATCATGAACCGGCAATTGTCCTGCAGACAGCGTCGACGACCGTCGTCGAAAACGACGGAACGCTGCAACTGCTGGTTCGCCGAATCAATGCACTGGATATCAGCAACCCTGTGACTGTGACACTGACCAGCAGCGACATTTCCGAACTGAGCTTTGGCGGATCCGCCACAACGACCGTCACAATCGCTGCCAACAGCACCAGCACCCCGGTGACCGTCACCATTCACGACGACGCACTACTGGATGGAAGTCAGGTCGTCACGCTGGATGGCACGGGCGCGGGAATCAACCCTGGCACTCTGGACATCACCGTCGAGGATCACGAAACGCTGACCATCACGCTGAATCACTCCAGCTTTCTGGAAAACGGCGGGACCGGTGCCGTCACGGGAACAGTTACGGTCAGCAATACCGGCGACCGAACGCTGCCTCTGACAGTCACTCTCAGCAGCAGCGACCTGACGGCGGCAACGGTACCTGCGACCGTGACGATTCCCGCCAATGCGACGTCGGCTCAGTTCACAGTGACACCGATCAACGACCCGGACATCGACGGTGATCAGCCCGTTACGTTTACCGCTGTCGCCGCCGGATATATCGATGGCGTCGCGAATGCCACGGTTCTGGATCACGAGCCTCCGGTGCTGACCGGGCCGGAATCACGAACACCCGACGCGACACCTGCGATCACGTGGGATCCACTGCCCGGCGCTGTCCGGTACGACCTGTGGGTCAACTATGTTTCCGGCGGAATCACTCAGATCATTCGTGTTCAGGATGTTCGAGACAATGCCGGCGATGTCACCACAGAATACACGCCTCCGGCCGAGCTTGGTCTGGGCCGGTATCGCGCTTGGGTGCGAGCCTACAATGCTCAGGAAGTCGCGGGGTTCTGGAGCGCCGGCCGTGACTTCGTCGTTACGACGCCACCGCAGATTATTTCTCCCGGCGGACCGGGAAATGCCGCGTCGCCATCTTTCCCCGATATCACCTGGTCGGACGTCGTCGACATCACTCGCTACGACCTGTGGGTCACGAATCTGACCACCGGAGAGCACCCGATCATTCGCGCGGAAAACCTGCTGACGTCGAACTTCCAGACGACTCAGGATCTGCCCGGCGGCGACTACCGAGCGTGGGTGCGAGCCTTCGGGCCAATGGACGCAGCCAGTTCCTGGAGCGCCGGCCGAACATTCGGGGTGCTCGCAACCCCGCAGATCATTACTCCGTCCGCAGGAACGTCCAATCGCACGCCGACAATCGAATGGAATCCAGTCTCCGGAGCCGATCATTATGACGTCTGGATCACGAACCGAGACACCGGTGCGATTGTCGTTCGCGACCGCTTCGTGCCCGAAGCGACATACAAACCGCTGTCAGACCTTTCTGATCAGCGGCATGTCGTCTGGGTCCGAGCCGTCTCGGAGATGGGCTTTGTGTCGCAATGGTCGCCCGCTGCCAATTTTGTCGTCAGCGGAAATCCGGAACTGGGACGACCCGTTGTCACGTCGCCGTCTCAGAACGGTGTCGCAGGCAGTCGTCCGGAGTTTGCCTGGACACCGATCGCGGGCGTCGATGGCTACGAAATCTGGGTCAACCGTGTCGACGTCCCGACACGCCAGGTGATCTACAGCGATGCCGTCACCACAAATTCCTATACGGCCACCACCGCTCTGGCGGCGGGTGAGTATCGTGTGTGGGTGCGGGCACTCAGCGATTCCGGTGAGGTTTCAGAATGGAGCGCTGCCGTTGACTTCACGGTTGCCGCCGCAAGCGTTCCTGTCTTCGACGCCGGTGCCACTCCGTCACCCGTGGCGATTCTGACCGGACTGACCGAAGTATCCGTCGCCCAGCAATCCGACGCTCCGGCAATTGTGCCAAACGTCGCGGCACCCGCTTCCGACAGCCATGCGACAAAGATCGCTGACGACGCGGCTTCTGTAAAGACGGCGGAATTTCCGCAGCCGGAAACACGCGCTGCTGCTGTCAGCCCGACTGCGGTTGTCCTCGATCGCTCAGAGGAAGCACCGGCTGAAGACTTTGACGCCGTGATGGCGAACTGGGACTCGGCCGCCTGGTGGACGGAGCCTGCTCAGGAAACTCCCGGCCACGAAGCATCGCTCGCCGGACTTGGCCTGGCCATTGTCGCGGGAGGTTCTCTGAACCGAAAACGACGTCCGATCCGCAATCGCGATTAGTCGTCAGAAATCTGCGTTACCGCACAAGAGGCTGCTTCCCACAGAAGAAGCGGCCTCTTTTTTTGCGCGACGGCGTCACACATAGTCGTGCAGACGGACAGGCATGCGGCGGGAGCCCCAGTGACCGGGTTGCGGCTGGAAGACACCGGCGCACGGCTGCCCGCAGTTGTCGCACGTACCGTCCGCAGCCAAATGCCATTCCGTGATGTCGTAGCCCATTCGGCCAATCAGTATCCGGCCGCAGTTGTGGCAGCAGGTGGCTGCACCGTCCGCATCCCGCACGTTTCCCGTATAGGCATAGCGCACGCCGTTGTTCATGGCGATCTGACGTGCTCTTGCCAGTGTTGACGGAGGCGTGGAGGGCTTGTCCAGCATCCGGAAATCGGGATGAAACGCCGTGAAGTGCATGGGAACATCCGGGCCAAGTTCCTTCACGACCCATCGTGTCATTTCATCAAGCTCTGCGTCGGAATCATTCTCTCCCGGAATCAGCAGCGTCGTTGTTTCAAACCAAACACTGGTTTCATGCTTCAGGTACAGCAGTGTTTCCAGCACCGGCTGCAGGTGACCCGCACAGATGTTCGAGTAAAAGCTTTCGGTGAAGGCTTTGAGATCGACGTTGGCGGCATCCATATGGTGATAGAACTCTGCACGCGGTTCCGGGCAGACTTCGCCGGCCGTAACGGCGACGCAACGCACGCCGACTTTGTGACATTCGCGAGCCACGTCGATGGCGTATTCGTGAAAGATGACGGGGTCGTTGTACGTGAATGCCACACTGGGGCAATCGAGTTCCCTGGCTGCCCGAGCGATGGTTTCCGGCGAAGCATCATCGGCCAGAGTATCAAATTCCCGTGACTTGCTGATGTCCCAGTTCTGGCAGTATCGGCAACCCAGATTGCAGCCCGCTGTTCCGAACGACAACACGGGCGTTCCCGGTAAAAAGTGGTTCAGCGGCTTCTTTTCAATGGGGTCCACACAATAGCCGCTGGAACGACCGTACGTCGTCAGCACGATTTGTCCGTCCTGGCATTCCCGCACAAAACAGAAACCGCGCTGCCCTTCATGGAGCCTGCAGAATCGCGGGCACAGGTCGCACTGAATGCGACCATCGTCCAGGCGGTGCCAGTATTTCGTCGGAAACGCTGCAGGAGGAGAAGTTCGCGTGACCATGAGCGATCTCACTTGCTGGCGACAAAGCATCCGGGCCGCACGACAATTGCATGGACGGAATCTTCGTCTCCTGACAAATCTGCAAACGTCATTCCGTTTCAAGCGGAGAACGGCACCACATGTGCAGAGGAGAGAATTCAGATTGTCGAGAATCCGAAGGAGTCAGGACGATGACCAAAACCGTCAGCGTTCGCCGACCCGCCGTCGCCGGTCGCTTTTATCCTGCTGACGAAGATTTGCTGCGACGTGACGTTCACAGTTTTCTGCGTGATGCCGCTTCGCGATGTATCAGCAGGCATCCGAAAGCGCTGATCGTGCCTCACGCGGGCTACCAATATTCCGGGCCGGTTGCCGCGAGCGGATATGCACAACTGACGCATGTTCACGAGACAATTCGGCGCGTCGTTCTGCTGGGACCGTCTCACCATGTGGCGTTCCGCGGAATGGCGTTTCCCGAATTCGATACATTCGTGACGCCGCTGGGAAGTGTTCCAATCGACGCTGCCACATTGGATGCGGTCCGGGATCTGCCACAGGTGGTGATCGGCGATGAACCGCACAACCGGGAACACAGCCTGGAGGTTCACCTGCCGTTTCTGCAATGTGTCCTGGATTCGTTTTCGCTTGTCCCGTTCTGCGTCGGGTCTGCGTCTGCGGTGGATGTTGCGGAGGTCTTATCGGTGCTCTGGGGCGGTTCGGAAACTCTGATCGTGGTGAGTTCCGATCTTAGCCATTACCACGACTACGAAACCGCCAGAGAACTCGATCAACAGACGTCGGCAATGATCGAAGGATGCCAAACTGACAATCTGAGCGGCAGTCGCGCTTGTGGATATGTGGGCATCTGCGGACTGCTGACGGTTGCGAGGACGCATCGTCTGACCGTACGCACGGTGGACCTGAGAAACTCGGGCGACACCGCCGGACCGCGAAGTCAGGTCGTGGGATACGGGGCCTATGTTATCGAGTAACGACACAACACTGACGCAACGCGAACGAACCATTCTTCTGGAAATCGCAGCCGCGTCGATCGATCATGGTCTGAGCACAGGGCAGCCGCTGAAGATCCGTTCGGACGAGTTGCCAGGCCGGCTGGCGGAACCGCGAGCCACGTTTGTCACACTGCGGATAGACGGCCAGCTGCGCGGCTGCATGGGACGCCTCATCGCGACGAGTCCGCTGGCGGTGGACATCGCGGAGAACGCGTTTTCCGCAGCATTTCGCGATCCCCGCTTCAACAGGCTTGGGCCGGACGAAGCTCACCTGCTTGATATTCATATTTCGATTCTCAGCCCGCCGGAACGGATTCCGTGTTCGGACGAGAGCGAATTGCTGAGAATGATCCGGCCCGGAATTGATGGACTGATTCTGAAATGCGGACCAATGCGCGGCACGCTGCTGCCATCTGTCTGGAAGAGTGTCAGCAGTCCGGATCGGTTCCTTCGCCATCTGAAACTGAAGGCCGGACTGCCGGAGGACTTCTGGTCATCCGACATTCACGTCTATCGCTACACCACCGAGTCTTTTTCCTCCGACGACATCGAAACCGCCGCCGAAGGTCGAGTTCCGGCCTGACAGCTCAGGTAACCGGCCGCCAGGATCGTTTCCGCAGTCGACCGATTGAGTTGGGGCGGATTCAGCGAGACCACCGGTCGCCGGTGAAAGAATCGTCGATCGGCCATCATTGTCGACAACCCTAAACGCAAAGCGAAAGAATCGTGCAGCCTCGCTTTACTCACATCCTGGTTCCCGTCGACTTTTCACCCGGCAACCGATCCGCTCTGGACGTTGCGTTCGAACTATCGGTGGACAACAAGGCCCGCGTGTCTCTGCTGCATGTGATCGAAGCCATCGACACGGGCGATGAGCCGGACGAGGAATTGCGGGCGTTCTATGATCGAATGGAAACTCGGGCATGGACGGAAATGGATGCCCTGGCTCAGCGATTCACTCAGGCGGGGCAAGCCATCGACCAGAAGGTCAGAACCGGCAAGCGCGCTCACGTGATTTCTGAATTCGCCGACGAACACAACGTGGACCTGATCGTCATGACGTCCCACACTGTCGATCGGCGGAATCCGATCCAGAGCCTTGGGACGGTCAGCTACAAGGTCTCCCTGCTGTGTTCCTGTTCCATCATGCTGGTCAAGTGACGTCGCCGTGTTCTGCGTCGATAGTTCGGTCTCGCCGAGAACGAAGCGGCTGTCGCACAGCACTGGTTGCCGGGTTCAGGCGCGCGGCGTTGGTTGCCGTGTCGTGGTGAGCGGCGGGTGTTGGCGAGCTGCCGGACGTCAGTCCGCAATCGTGATGGATTCGAGCGCACGACGGCTTGCGCGGAAAGCGGACTGACGTCGCGCTGCTCGCAGCGCGCGGTCTCCGGGCGGCGGATTGCACGACAATACCATTCATGCGGCAGTGCCGGCGGTCTCCATGATGTCGGAACACATGTCTCTGGTACCTTGACGCCCCCCCCGTCCGTGTATAATGGCAGGTCCGCCGATCTGGCGGGTCTGCTGACGGCTGCTCCTCTTTGCGGAGGTAGACGGATGCCTTGGGTAGCAACTTCTGATGAGCTTGCGGTGCTGACCGCGGCCACAGTCCGCGCATCGTGGCGGAACTGCAGTCACCGAGCCTGTACCGTAACCAATCTTCAGGTTCGGTGCCGTCCGTTGGATCGACCGGCGGCAGTGTGCGCCAAACTGGCTGCTGATTCGTCGATCGCCGACTCGCAACTTCCCGTGCGCCCGTCCGCTGCCTGCGGCAAACTGAGCCTCAATACAGTCACGTTGCGACTGGCGGCCTACTCTTCGAACGCTTGAATGGAGCGTGGCATGAATCGCATCGGAATCATGGCAGGAAACTTTGCCCTGCTCGCTTCGTGCCGCGCTGGGTGATTTGTGCGTCGGCACCGGTACTCGCTCAGTCGGCAGACATCACATTACAGACTATCCGCAATGAATACGCCGCGACGCTGGCTCCGATGACGACGGTCTGGACGAAGTCGGCGTTGCACCGTTCGCTCACGGAAGCCTCCATGAAGCAGAACGAACTTTCCGGAAGCCCGGTGGAATGGGTGATCGACGGCCCAAAATGGTTGCTGACATTTGATTTCGACGGTCCGGACGCAAATGTCATGCAGGGTTGGTACAGCTACGATGGCAATCGCGTTTGGAAAAACGTTATGATCGCCTGGCCGAATCCGGCCAGGCATACGCTGCCCTGTACTATTCACTGGCGACAGCCACCGATGGATCGGTTCGGTCCACGCACGCCGTCGGAACGTTCCTGGGCTTGTATTTCACGGCGATGGTCCGTCGCAGAACGGTATGTCGCTGCTCGATCTCCTTGAACGGGATGATGCATGGCTGGAGGGAGTGGAATCCATAGACGGCGTGAAGTGCTGTCGCGTCGAGTGCCAGAATCCCAGTGTGGACGATTCACATACATCACCGGTATCCGCATGGTTCGACCCACAACACGGCTTTCTGCCACGGCGAGTGAGGTTCACCGCCGGTAGTGCCGACGGCCCATTGAACTCAACTACTTCGTAAAGGAGTTCCGCAAAGTCACGACGGAAACGGGCGAACAGGTCTGGTTTCCGGTGGTGTGCGACTACAAGCATCTCTGGGGGCACGATCTGCTGCAGGTGCATGACGTGACGATCGGAGCGATCCCGAAGTCAGTACACTTCACGCCTCTGGCAGCGCCCGGCATGAAAACGTACAACGGCGACGACGCGGCGGATTTCAAACGCATGCTGGATGAGAGACCCTCTGAGAAACGCCGACTGGTCAAGGTTCAACAGCGGTATCTGGAGGTCATGAAGAAGAAACAAGATCGTAACGAAGCAGGTCCGACTCAAATGGCTTCGTTGCCGTCTCCCCTAATTCCAGCCGACAGATCACCGTCAATGTTCAACGTGACCGCCATTTTTGTCACCGGTCTGGCGCTTTTGCTAGTTGGCACCTGGGCCGCTTTTCGGCGACGCTGAGCAGGCGAATTCACCTCCCGGTGGAGGAGGCAATAACTCTGGTTCGATATTTGGAGCAAAGTGGCAAGTCGATGCTACGTACAGAATTCATCCTGATGGCAGTCTGTCCATTGTCCCGAGTTGCGGCGTCAGGCACACCAGAAAACACAGCCGACAGCTCCGGAGCCCAGGCAGAGTTCTTCATGAACACCGGCGATGAAAGGATCCTGCAATGCAAACTGCGATCATGGCGGCCTGGCCTCCGGCTCCACGCCGTCAGGCATTTACGCTCGTCGAAGTTGTAGTGGTCATTTTCATCATCGGACTGCTGCTCAGCATTCTCATGCCGGCCCTGCAGGCAAGTCGTGAATCCGCCCGCCGAATCTCTTGTGAATCGCATCTGAAACAGCTCGCACAGGCCACAGAAGGAGTCCGCAGTGCGACAAGGCGATATCCATACGTGCATAGAGTTTCGCCAGGACACGTTGGAGAATATCTGCACCCGTCTATACACGTTCAACTGCTCAGTATGCTCGACCAGCAGACGCTGTATGAACAGATTGATCGTTATGGCTGGACTACAATCGAGGCACCGGCATCCGCAACAAATGGCTTCGCGCTGAACGTTTCGGTTCCTGTGTTTAAGTGCCCGTCGGATTCGGTTCCCTCCGGAGGAAACAGCTATCGTGCTTGTTATGGCACGACACCGGGGCTTCATGCCACGTGGGTGCCCGGCAGGCCGCGAAGAGGGCCACTGGAAGAGGAATCGCTGGCTGGCTTTTTTCTGTTTTCACGCCGGTCGGTGAATTTCAGGGACGGGGCGTCAAACACCGCAATGTTCAGCGAACGCGTCGTGGGTGATGGAGACCCGGGTGTCCATGATCCCGTTCGCGATGTGCTAAGGACGGCGGAAGAAAACTACTGGCCGAACGATCCGGCAGTTAATTGTGCGGCCGTCAGTTCCAGCGAGCCGCATCTGTCCTATGCGGGCTGGACATGGTTGTCTCATGACTCCTCACAGACGACCTACAACCACTGCCTTCCGCCGAATTCCGTTATCCCGGATTGCAGCCAGGGTTGGAATGAGTTCCGTGTGTTTGCGGGCGCGATGACAGCTCGCAGCTGGCACGAAGGCGGCGTATACGTTGCTCTGGCCGACGGCAGTGTCAGATTCATCAATGAGAGAATCGACCTGCGAACTTGGCGCGCGCTCGGCACGATTCACGGAGAGGAGGTCATCGGTGAGTTTTAGACCGCGTCAAACATTCACCCTGTGCCTACTTGCAGCCGGACTGACTTGCACCATTTACGGGGGCTACTACATTGTCGAGGACGCAGCGAGGCAGCCGTTCGAGTTGAGTATCGAGCCGAAGGAAATCTACCTCTCACTTGACGACATCGGCGGCCAGAACGCCATCGGCAGGCGGGTGGCCGTGGATGTAACGGTAACAAACACCGGTCGCCAGCCAATTTCCATCGCCGATCTGGAAACAACCTGCAGTTGCGCGGTGGCGCAACCTTTCGATCCGAAACCTTTGCAAAAAGATGAAAGCCGCACCCTTCGATTCTACGTCCGCCCGCCGTCATATGGAAAGAAGCGGTCGATCGTAACCGTCCATACGAGTCCGTCCCTTGCGCCAACTGAGATCATATTCTACATGTCCGGCGTTTCGGTGCAGATACCGTTCGTGAACGTCGTCCCCGACGCCATCCAGTTAGTCGCCGAAGCCTTCGATGAACCCGTAACGCACCAGTTCAGCGTCGAAACCGGCGAGCGAATCGGAACATCCGGACAGTGGCTCAGCGGAATGACATCCACCAGTCAGGACGTGTCCATTACACTGCTTGGGGTTGAAGATCTGCGGACGGACAAAGTAAAGCAAATCCTGATTCGCCGTTATGATTTCGAGCTGAGTTGCGAGATTCGTGAAGGGGAACCACGCGTGAAGACATTCGCGATTCACACCGTGACACAATCGCCCGCCGGAACCACGACCAATGATAAGCCAATACCGGTTCGCCTGTCCGTCGATCAACATTCGACCGGTCGTCGATGAAGCGATTGGCAGATGTTGTACCCAGAGTCGCGGTTCGACAGAGGGCCGTCAGCCGTGGCATGATGTGTGCCACTGCCCCGGCGCGGTACGACGACCGGCGCGACATGTGGCAAACAACCCATCGCGTGACAGCTGACAATGCACTTCGGTGGTTTTTCGTTGCTGCCTGCTCCGACGCAGGAGCTCGCACGACCAGGCAGCTCGACGGGACCTCGGCCTCACGAGATCGCAAGGGTCGGACACCGCAGCAATTTCGCAGGCGGCACTGGTCGTTCCTGAGGCTCACATCCAGTTGCCAGTGCCGACGATCCTCGATGCTGCTGTGGCCGCAGACCGCTTCACCGAACCTTCTCCGGTTCGCCTGATAATCCACGGAGAATATCACACTGGATCTTCGTGTGTTCCTGGGCATCACAGGCGGTTATGCAGAGTGTCATGCCGACGACTGGCGGGTATATCCAGCACCACGCATTCGGGAGGAAAAAGAGTAGATCTGAAGAACAGTTCCGGGAAATCTGCTCAGGTCACCTCCGAATTCGCAGACGAACACTGTCCGGATCTGAGACATCCTTCGTGCGGCGGTTCAGGCTTCGTCGAGCAGTTCGACGGCTGCGAACTTCTTGCCTTCCAGCATCGCCAGACTGGCTCCGCCGCCGGTGCTGACGTGAGACACCTGATCGGCGAAACCGAGTTGCTGGATAGCCGCGGCGCTGTCGCCTCCGCCGATGATGCTGACGGCATTGCTGTCGGCGATGGCCTGAGCGACCGCGCGGGTGCCTTCGTCGAATGGCGGCATCTCAAAGACGCCCATGGGGCCGTTCCACACGACCGTCCCTGCGGTTTCGATAATGTCGGAATACAACGCGGCCGTGCCAGGGCCGATGTCGAGTCCTTCGTAGTTTTCGGGGATTTCGCCGGAGTTCACAACCAGCTTGTTGCAGTCTTCGCTGAACGCATCGCCGCAGTGAGTATCGACGGGCAGCACCAGTTTCGTGCCGCCGTCTTCGATCAGTTCCTTCGCCAGTTCCACCTTGTCGGGTTCCACCAGGCTCTTGCCGACCTGTCGTCCCTGAGCCAGCGAGAATGTGTACGCCATCGCTCCGCCGATCAGCACCTTGTCGCAGATCGAAAGCAGGTTCTCGATCACTTTGATCTTGTCGGACACCTTTGCTCCGCCAAGGATTGCCACAAAGGGGCGCTTCGGGCTGGCGATGGCGTCGGTCAGGTACTGGATTTCCTTTTCGACGAGAAACCCGACAACGCGCGGTCTGCCGGCCATCGCTTCGGGAACGGCGACCATCGACGCATCGGTGCGGTGGCAGGTGCCGAACGCATCGTTGCAGTAGATGTCGGCAAAGGCAGCCAGCTTGTTTGCGAATTCAGACGAGCCCTTCTTCTCACCGGCTTCGAAGCGAAGATTTTCCAGGACCAGTACATCACCGTCGTGCAGGGCTTTGACCTTGCCGTCAGCATCGGGACCGACGGTATCGGTCGCGAAAATCACAGCCTTTCCGAGCAGCTTCGCCAGCACATCGGCAGCGGGTTTCAGGCTGAATTCGGAGTTATCCTGACCGGGTTCCGGTCGGCCCAGGTGGCTGATCAGAACCAGCTTTCCGCCGCGGTCAATCACGGACCTGATCGACGGCAGAGCCATGCGGACTCGCCGGTCATCGGTCACGTTGGTGCCATCCAGCGGAACGTTGAAATCAACCCGCATCAGAACAGTCTTTCCGGCGACGTCGACGTTGGCGATGGACTTCTTTGCCATGAATACAGCTCTTTCGTGATCGGTGCGTAGTCGGGTGATGCAGGTCGATTGGGCAGGCGGACTGTTGCGATTTTCCCGGAATGATTCAAACCCGCTTTTGCAGGTTTCCCACAATTCGAATGCAGTTGCTCGTTTGTGTGGATACGGTTTCAGCTCTATCTTTCCTTTTGCACCATCACCACAATTCGGCAGCGAAGCACAAAGCGACGATCGAGTCGCCGTCAGCGATTCGCAGAGAACTCAGCATGTCAGAATTCGACCAGCGTCTGCAGAAAGCCATCGACCGGGGCCGCCAGGCTCGTGAAGACGAAGGTCGTGCTGCCGGAAAACAACAGGCCAGCGAAGAAGAACTGCGCAGCCGCCATTCGAGCCTGCGTCTGGCACTCAGCGAGCACATCGAAGAATGTCTGCGGCGGCTGTGCGATCACTTTCCCGGATTCGAATACTCGACGGTCGTGAATGAAACCGGCTGGGGTGCTCGCATTTCCCGCGATGACATCAACCTGAATCAGGGGATCAATCGCAACCTGTACAGCCGGCTGGAAATGCTGATCAAGCCATTCTCCGACGCCCACATTCTGGAACTGAGCACCAAGGGAACCATTCGTAATCGGGAGTCCCTGAACCGCAGCAACTTCCGGTTTCTGAACGAAGCCACAGTGGAAGGCTTCCGCGAGGTCATCGACGGCCTGGTCCTGGAATTCGCCGAACAATACGCCGCTCAGATCTAGTGCCTTGTCAGCACTGAATTGATGAGTTGCCTGGCACTGGCTGTGTCAGCGGTTTCCGAGCGCAGTCGCACTGGCACAGCCAGTGCCACACATCAAAGCACGCTGGCCGCGGCACGAGTACCGTCCGTGCTGCCGTGGCGCAGCAATATCTGCGACGTCGAAGCGGTGGAAACGGATTTGACCAAAGTCGGCAGCGGCGCAGTCGAACGGGCGAGCGACTTTTCAGCCGAATTCCGATGGAACGGACGGACACTGTGATCGGGAGGAAGTGCCAATCGGGACCACGCTCCCGCCGAGCCGCTGCCGCAACGGGCGCCCATTGGCACACGCGGCTCGGCAGGAGCCTCGCCCTCCCGCGCGTCGGTCGCGCATTCGCATCGATCAAATGACGCGTGACAGACCACTACGCAATGATCTCTTCAATCGCGGAACCGTGGTCGATGTCAAGACGCTTGCGGCCGGGGATTTCCAGTTGCCGTGAGTCCAGGCCAAGCTGGCGCAGGATCGTCGCATGGATATCGGTCACGTAGTGTCGGTCTTCCACGGCATGAAAGCCGATCTCATCCGTCGCGCCGTGAACAACACCACGTTTCAGGCCGCCGCCGGCCATCCAGACGGTGAACCCGAAGATATGATGATCCCGGCCGTCCGAACCCTGCGACCCGGGTGTGCGTCCGAATTCGGTGGCGAACAGCACCAGCGTTTCGTCCAGCAATCCGCGAATGTCCAGGTCCTCCAGCAGAGCCGCGACAGGCTGATCGACCGCGAGTGAATTCTGCTGGTGATTGGCGCGAAGTGCACCGTGAGCGTCCCAGGCTCCCGCACCTCCGGCACCGTGCTGAATCTGAATGAATCGCACTCCGCGTTCGACCATTCGCCGCGCGGCCAGCAGCTTCATTCCGAAATCGCGGCTGTGCGGCTGATCGAGTCCGTAAAGAGCCTGCGTCTGTTGCGTTTCGCGGCTGAAGTCGACGACATCGGGAACCGATTGCTGCATCCGAAACGCCAGTTCGTACGACGCCATGCGTGCAGAAAGTGCCGGGTCATCGGGAAAGTCGTGTCCGCGCAGTGTGTTAAGGCGGTCAAGCAGGTCTCTGCTGATCTGCCGGCCCGCAGGCGACACAGCTTGCGCCGGACGACTGAAATCCAGCGGGTTGTCAGGGTCGATGCGCAGCGGCACGGCATCATGCGCTGGTCCCAGATAGTGCCCGTCGCGCTTGTTCCAGTATTCGCGGTTCCCGATGGAAACGAACTGCGGCAGGTTGTCGTTCAGAGACCCAAGCCCGTAATGCACCCAGGCGCCGAGCGTCGGGAAATCGCCGTCGTTCTGATGCCGGCCGGAATGAAACTGTGTCTGCGCGCCGTGATTGCTGTCGGTGGTCCACATCGATCGCACGATGGCCAGCCGGTCGACGTGTCGCGCGGTGTGCGGAAACCAGTCGCTGACTTCGATTCCGCTTTGGCCGTGCTTTCGAAAACCGACCTGCAGCGGATACAGCGTGTTTCGCTGATTGCCGTTTCCATCGGGAACGACCAGGCGTTCGATGGCCAGCCGTTTCGGATCCTGAGTATCGGCGAACGGCGTTTCAGCGATCGTCTTTCCGGCGTAGCGAGTCAGCATCGGTTTCGGGTCGAAGGACTCGACATGACTGACGCCTCCGTTCATGAACAGCCAGATCACGCTTTTGGCTTTCGGCGTGAAATGTGGCAGGCCCGAGGGATCCGTTTGGCTTCCGTCGCGTCCGTAGCCGTCTCGCTGCAACATCGCGGCGAGGGCCAGGCTGCCGAAGCCAAGTCCGGTGTCGCACAGAAACGCTCGCCGGCACCGGCGGCCGTGTGGTGAATCCGTAAACTGCATTGTGTCTGTTCCCCCCGTGAATTTACCGAAGAGTCACAAAGTCGTTGTGGTTGATCAAAACATGGACAAAGCTGGTCCGAGCGGCGTCCGCAGAACCGTCCGGCAGGCTTCGCCAGGATTTCAGAGCGTCCAGACTGGCTGACATTTCCTGGTCATCGGGATTGATGCCGACGAGAACTCGAAACGCATTTTTCACGAACGCTGCATCGTCCGGGGACGTCGCGGACAATCGGGCCGCGATGTTCTGCGCGGCGTCAAGAGCCAGCCGGCTGTTCGTCAGAGCCAGTGCCTGCTGCGGAACAATGCTCTGTTCTCGCCGGTAGCAATCCTTCACGAGCGCTTCGTCGAATGTTGTGAGAAACAGATTGCGGTCGTTATTGGAATGGAAGAAATACAAGCCGCGGCGGGTGGAGGTGTCCTGCGCGGAGTTTTCCACCGGAGGTCCGCCGATTGTGGGGTCCAGCGTTCCCGCCAGTGAAAGCAGCGAATCGCGCACAACCTGAGACTCCAGCCGAACGGGCGTGCGTCGCCACCAGTAGCGGTTCTCCGGGTCGATGGAAAGGTTGTGTTTCGCGCCGGCGGTCGATGAACTCATTCGGTATGCGGCCGAACTGACGATGATCCGGTGAAGATGCTTCATGTCCCAGTCGTGGTCCATGAATTCGGCAGCCAGCCAGTCCAGCAGTTTCCGGTGAGTCGGCGCCGCTGACTTTCGTCCGAAATCAAAGACGGCCGGCACAAGCGGCTCACCCATGTGTCGCATCCAGATGTGGTTAACGGCCACGCGCGCGGTCAGCGGATTTCTGCGGTCGGTGATCCAGCGCGCCAGCGCCGATCGTCGTCCGGTGCTTTGCGGCAGAAACGACGGTGCCGGATCGTCGGCACCGGAATTCAGGAACCGCGTCGCCGTCCATTTCGCGCCCACGAATTCCTGAAGTGCGTCTGTTGGCACTGGATCAGCCGCTGCTGCCTGACGGGCTGCTTCCAGCGTTGCGCGAGCGGTCTCCGCGGCGGTCACGGCAGCAGGCTTCTTGTCCTCGGCGGCCTGCTTAGCATTTCGTTCTGCGACCGCCAGACCGTGTTGAGCCTGCGCCACCGCGAACTCTCGCGCGGCGCGGACGGCTTCGTTGTGCGTCGCCTGTTGCACATCCGGAGACGCTTCGTTCCAGACAGCGCGCCACGCGGCGGCTCGGCACTGGACTTCCTTCAGTTTCGCCTGCGACAGGACCAAAGCCGCTTCTGCGACTCGACGGTCCATGCTGTCGGCGGCCGCCCCGGTGGTCGCGCCGGATGTTTCTGCGCCGGAGGTCGCTGCGGGCGCGATCGCGTCCAGGGCCTGTTCGGCGGCGACGACTTCCTGCTGAGCAGCGGCGATCAGGTTATCGATGACCCACGGCTGTCGCTGCGGCTGCCACGCTTCCACCGGCAAGTCCACGGGGGCGATGTCGAGTTCACGAAAGGCCAGCAGCTCCGGAACGCCGGGAGGAATACCAACCGATGTATCCGAGTTCTTTTCGTCGCCGCGAATGTAGCGATGCGTCGGAACATCGGGCCACGCATCAAAGACGCGGGGCAGTCCGTCCCGCTGCAAATCGGGTTCTCCCGGCACAACATCCAGACGGACGTGATACGGTTCGAAGAACGCTCGCATCCGGTAGTAATCGAGCTGTTCGAAGGGATCGTACTTGTGGTCGTGGCACCGAGTGCAGTTCATCGTCAGACCCAGAAAGCCCTTGCTGACGTGTTCCACCGTTTCGTCCATCCACTGAACGCGGTTGAACAGAAAGTAGTTCCTGGCGAGGAACCCGGTGGCACGCAGCTTGTCGGGATCGTCCGGATACAGTTCATCGGCTGCCAGCATCAGCCGCAGCATTTCGTCGTAAGGAACGTCGCTGTTCAGCGACTCAATGATCCAGTCTCGCCAGTGCCAGATGTGTTTCTGACTGTTACGAAGCTGTTCACCCAGTCCCCACCAGTCGCTGTAGCGCCAGACATCCATCCAGTGTCGTGCCCAGCGTTCGCCGTGTCGCGGATCGTTCAGCAGCCGGTCGACAGCGGCTTGGTACCACTCAGCCGAACGGTCGTTTTCGAACTGCGCGATCGGTTCGGCCGTCGGAGGAATGCCAATCAGGTCCAGGTGCAGCCTGCGCAGAAGAACAATGCGTTCCGCTTCGGGCTGAGGATGCAGGCCGTGCTGCTGCTGGCTGGCCGCAAGAAATGCATCCACGGGATTCATCGCCCAGTCCGGTGACACCTGCGGGACGTCGGGACGAACGACCGTCTGAAACGCCCAGTGTTCGGTCGGATCCGCTTCCGGCACTTCGTCCGCCGGACCGAATGCTCCGGCTGCAATCCACGCTTCCACAAAGCGGATCTGTTCGCGCGAAAGGGGCTCGCCTTCGTGTTCCGGCGGCATGCGTTCGGCCGGTTCTGCGGACGAGATCCGGTCCAGCAGTAAACTTTGAGCGGCCTCGCCGGGAACAACCGCTGGCCCGGAATCACCGCCGCTGGTGATCAGATCGGCGGAATCCAGCCGCAGCCCGGCTTCCTGTCTGAGTGCTCCGTGACAGGCAAAGCACCGCTGTCGCAGCACAGGTTTGACGTGCTCTTGATAAATGGAAACGGCCTGCGACGCTGCCTGACGTCCGTCCGCGGAGGCCGTGCTGTCGTTGTTGCCTTGAGCGCAGGCGGCACTGGCGGTCATGACCAGCGCAAGTCCGCAGGACAATAGCCGCCGGCCCGGTCGAGAACGCTGCATCATTCGCCCGATTTCGAAGAAGCCCGGTGATTTCGACATGACACTCAGTTTACCGAACGAGCGTCAATGCGAAACAACAAAGCTGCTTCCGGGTCACCGGACGCCTGCCTCATTGCGCGGATACGACAGGGGTGCCGACCGGCCGTGAACGACTATCCGCTGCGCGACGCCAGCAGTTTGTGAGCCACGATGCCGGCGTACCGGAATCCCATGCGAAGTTTGCTGCAGGGAGTTTCCGGCGGGTCGTAGCCCAGCTCGGCCAGCATGCGTCCGCCGTACCGCTGAAAGATGGCGACGTCGACCGGCTTCATTTCCTGCTTCCATGCGAATGCCCGCGCGGTCGTTGGCGGCACGTTGGAATTCTGGTGCTGCCACTTGCGATCGTCTGGAATCTCTGACTTCTGTCGGCGGTGGTATTCCAGCATCTCTCGCGAGAAGTCCTCGCCCAGAAACAGGCAGACTTCTGACAGAATCGCTTCCGGGTCGCTGAGAAGATCTTCGAATCGGACTTCCATGTACCTGTCCGGTCCGAGTATCTGACCCATTCTGCGGCAGACCCAGACGTAATCGTTCCACCACGTGGCGGCTGCAATCAGATCATTTGGCCCCCACGGCAGCCTGAGCACGGAATTCGCGACGTCGCGACCGTCGCGCACAATGTGGATGAACTTTGCCGTGGGAAACAATCGGCTGATTCCGGGAATGCCGTCGATGTATTCGGACTTGTCACCCCAGCGCGGCTTGCCCTTCGCATCGGCATACTGTTCGTAAAGCGCGGCCACGATTCCGGACAGCGTCGGGTTGTGTTCGGATCGTTCCAGCAGGTCGTCGGCGTCCCAGACATGATCCCACTTGCGGACCATGGGTTCGTTCAGAATCTCTTCCAGCAGGCGACGGCGATTGGCCTTTTCCGTCAGTGCTCCGAACCGGCTGCTTTCCGCGATGTAACGAGGAATGAAGTGCCCTTCGTACGGGATGGCCAGCCGCGGATGACTATTCAGCATCAGCCGCAGCAGTGTTGTGCCTGACCGTCCGACGCCGACGACAAAAAAGGGATGCGGAGTCGGATTCTGACAGTCGTCCGCCGATGCGGATGCTGGAATTCGGTCGGTTGCTGTGGAGCTTAAGGCGATCATCATTCGTTCCGGTAGCGTCGCAGGAGTCTGTCGGCCCACTGCCCGGAAGTATGTGTCGCCTGCCGCAAAGCCTGGGGAATTCCCGAGGAACTTTCAGGTGCGACAGCCAGATTCTTTTTAGCGGGGTCAATGTGTGACGCCGTGACGACGCCCGGCGACCCGCCGTGCAGCCTGGTCGCCACCGGAACTACAGTCTGATCCAACCGCTGCAATCCGTGCGGTCGTCACAGCACGCGTCAGCGTCGCATTCGCGGGAATGGAACGGACGCCGCGACCGGAGAAGCTCCGCCTGCAGCCGGCCTCGTGTCGGTCTTTGCCGGGGGGAAAACCGAGGACGAACGCCGGCCGCACGACGGATCTGCACGTTCCAGTCGGATTCAGAAGGTGCCGGTGAAAATTGTCTTTCCGCCCACGGCAACGCTGACGGACGAGCCGGCTGCGATGACAGGCACCGCCTGGCCGTTGCGCGTGTCCCGGTTCAGATCGAAGCCACCCAGTCGGATGCGACGGCTACCCACCAGCCGTCCGTCGACGAAGATCGAAGCCGTCTGACCGTCCAGCCCGGTCAGGTCTTCCGCTTCGACGCTGAATTTTGATCGCGTGCCGCGGCTTTCGTAAGTTGCCTTTGCGGACGCCAGCCGGGGCGCGTCGGCAGTGCGAGTCAACTGGACGGAAAGCTTGATACCAGCTGCGCCTGCCGTTGCCGGGTTCGGCGAAACCAAAGTCATACAAGCCAATGCACAAACGATTCCTGCGATCTTGAAACTGGTCACCGAGATACTCCTCACGTCTGAATTTGACAAGACAGTTGCGGCGAAACTCTTCGCCGGCGACCGGTAGAGCCGAATCAGCCCTCGGTGTCCGCCAGAAATTTTTCGGTTTGTTCCGTCGACGTGAACAGACTCGGATGTCTCGTGTGGTGAGGAATTTTCTGACATTTCCCGTGGCGGCTGGAGCGACTGAAATTCGCTGCTCACGGTTGAGACGGTTCGATCGGTGCCGGATGATGTCATGTGCTCATTCCCGGTGGCACCGCGACAGCGGAAGAGAGGCGGCATGCCGCGCGTCTGTCCCGCGAGAATCAATTGCTTCCGGCAGATGGGATGTCCCGCGAATGAGTTCTGTCCTTGCTGGCATGATGAAAGAGGCTGACCAGTTGAGTGATTCAACGTCCCACGAACCGTCCGATCAGTCGTTGCTGCGACGGTTTCAGTCCGGTGAACAGGACGCGGCCACCCGGCTGTATGTTCGTTACGCGAAGCGGCTTCAGGGACTTGCGAAAGCTCAGACGGGGCAGGCACTGGGAGCCCGTGTCGACGCGGAAGATATCGTGCAGTCGGTCTTCCGGACGTTTTTTCGCCGCGCGAAGGAAGGTCACTATCAGGTTCCGGACGACGACGAATTGTGGAAACTGCTGCTGGTGATCAGTCTGTACAAGATTCGCGACGCCGCCGTCTATCATCGAGCCGCCAAGCGGGACCTGAGTCGCACCGAACGGCTGAATCCGGCACACGCCGACGCGGGGAATTCGGCCGCCGAAGAACAGTTTGAAGAAGCGACACTGCGGCTGGTTATCGAAGATCTGACCGCGGCCATGACTGCCAGTCAGCGGCAAATCATTCAGCTTCGGCTGGACGGGACTCCCGTCGCGGAAATTGCGGACGCCACGAAACGCTCCAAGCGGTCCGTGGAACGCACGCTGCAGGCGTTCCGGGAACTGCTGAAGAAAGAACTTGATGAGGAGCCAGGCCGTTGAATTCTCCGGACCTACGTGTCGTCAGCGACATCGAAACGACGGTTGAAGCATTCGAAGACGCGCTCCACGAAGGCGACCGGCCGCGGCTGGAAGATTTCCTTCCCGCCAGGGATGACCCGGCCTATCCGGCGGTTCTGGAGGAGCTGATTCGCGTCGATCTGGAGTTCCGCTTTGCGAACCAGGAACCGGCGTCTCTGGACGATTACCGTGACGCGTTTCCGGAAGCGTTCGCGTCACCGCAGCAAATCGCACCGATTGCTTTCGAGGAATACCGACTTCGGCTGCATTCCGCGAACCCCGCAGCACCGGAGGAATACGCACAAAAGTACGGAATCGATGTCGCTGACTGGCCGGCTTCGGTGGCCCGGACGTCCCGCAAATCGATTCGCGGCGGTTCGCACGGACCGGCCGGAATGCCGAAGTGTGCCGTGGAAATGACCGCCGGGCAGGACGTGCTGAATTTCCGTCTGGTTGGCGAACTTGGTCGCGGAGCGTTTGCTCGCGTGTTTCTGGCGGAACAGCGTGCTTTGTCCGATCGGCTGGTCGTGCTGAAAGTGTCCGCGGCGCGGCTTCGGGAAGCGGAGAGACTGGCACAACTGCAGCATACGAACATCGTGCCCGTCTATTCCGTCGACTATCTGGACGACGCGTCCGTGATCTGCATGCCGTATTTCGGCGCGACGACGCTGCGTCACCTGATTGAGGCGCTGTCGTCCGACGCCGCTCGCAAAGCGGACGGCCACGAATTTCTGAGCACCGTGAACGCGCTGGATGACAGCACTCTGGCGGGTTTTGACCTGAAGCGCCGTCTGCCGACCGTCACCGCCGGCAGCGCGGAGACCGACCGCGGCACAGCTCGCACCGATCCGGCCAGTGAGTCTCCGCTGAACGCGATGGATTTCGAACGCTCCGTCGCATGGATCGCGCGGCAGCTTTCGGAAGGACTTGCCCACGCACACGCACGGGGAATTCTTCATCGGGACCTGAAGCCGGCCAATGTGCTGCTGACGGAACACGGCCAGCCGATGATCCTGGACTTCAACCTTTCGGTCGATTCGGGCCCGGACCGCCGCGAGGACGGCATGGTGGGCGGAACGCTGCCCTACATGAGTCCGGAGCAGATCGCGGCGCTCGATTCCTTCCGCGAAATCGATGGCCGCAGTGATGTGTTTTCGCTGGGAGTTGTCCTGTTTCAACTTTGCACCGGTCGACTGCCGTTTTCTACTACCGGTGTCAGCAGCCGCGAAATGATCGAACAGCGATGGACGACGCAGCCGCACGTGCGTGAACACGTCCGCAGCATTTCCGCCGACATGGAATCGATCATCCTGAAATGCATGCAGCCGGATCCCGACAAACGCTACGCCACGGCCGCCGATCTGACCGAAGATCTGGACCGGCACCTGGCCTGGCTGCCCCTGAAACATGCCCGCAACCGGTCACTTCGGCAGCGCATCAGCAAATGGCGAACGCGGCACCCGCGACTCACGTCAGCAAGCTCCGCCGCGGGTGTGGCGGGCGTGGGGATCGCAGGCATTCTGCTGGCGTGGTCGCTGCGGGAACAGACGTTTCTGAAGACCGAATCCCGATTAAAGTACAACGAATTCATGGACAGCCTTCCCGGCATTCGAGCGGACGCGATGGCGGCTGCGCTGGGAGAAGCGTCTGACGCCGATGCCGCGCCCGCCATCGAAGCGGCGCTGCAGCAATTCCAGCCTGACAGCGCGAATTCCGACTGGTCGAAAGAGAACGCGGTGCAGTCTCTGGAACCGGCCGAACAGGTTCGGCTGAAGCGGGCCGTGGCGGAACTAAAGCTGTTGCGCACTGCGATTCTGGAACCGGAATCTCTGGCCGCCCGATTAGCGGACGACAGCACCGAAACGGCAGTGAGCAAAGAAATTGCTGACGGAGAACTTTCGGAGTCACAGTGGACTCAGTATCTGGACGCGGTCGCGGCACTGATGAATCGGCAGCCGCGACGTTCGCTGCAGATCGTGGCGCCGCTGACTCCGGATCGACCGGACAACTTCGGCCTGATGCTGCTGCAGTCGCTGTCACAGCGGGCGGCGGGAGAATACGACCAGGCCGACCGGTATCTGTCGGTCTGCATCGCCCTGCGGCCCGAGACTCCGCAGTTGTACTACCAACGCGGCGTCTGTCGCATGCTGCTGCAGAAATATTCCGACGCGATCCACGACTTTGACCGGTTTCTGAAACTGCGGCCGGAATCGTCATCGGCGTTTTTCAGCCGGGGAGTCTGCTTCCGCAAGATTCAAAAGCACGAAGAGTCGCTTGCCGATCTTGACCGTGCCGTGGAACTCGGCTTTCCGGAAACTCGCATCTATCTGCTTCGCGCTGAGGTCCATGAGTCGCTGGGTCATGCCGACCTGGCGAAGGCTGATCGTGAGACGGCCATGAGTACCGCACCGACCGATCCCCGCAGCTGCGCGGCACGGGCGATCTACCGGCTGAAGGACGACCCGTCCGCGGCGCTCGCCGATCTGGAGCTTGCTCTGCAGATTGATCCCCGATCGCATGACGCATTTCGCAACAAGGCGATGGTGCTGTCGGAATACCTGCACGAACCGCGGCAGGCGATCGACGTGCTGACCGAAGCGATGACCGCGTTTCCCGACGACGCGTATCTCTGGTCCGGCCGCGGTGTCCTGTACGCTCGGAACAACAATCGCGACGAAGCTGTCGCGGACGCTGTCGACGCGATGAAGAAATCAACGGAACCGATGGTCGAATACCAGGTCGCCTGCATCTACGCCCTGACGTCCACTCAGGAACCGGCCGATCAGGCCTTATGCCTTCGTCATCTGGCCAACAGCTTTCGCGCAGACCCGGCTCTCGGCCGACTGGCGGCAACCGATACCGACCTGAAGGCCATTCAGGAGTTGCCACAGTTCCGCAACTTGTTGACGGCAACGCAGATCCTGGCCGCGCCGAATCGCTGAACCGGAGCCTGGCCGTTTACCGCAAGCCGTTTCGTTTCCCCGTGACCGCCACGCCATGCCGCTCAACGGCGATTGCTGTCCGACACCTTCTGCCGACAAGCGCCAGTTCCACAACCGCCCGGCGATGGGTGGCAGATAGGCACCGCCGGCCGCGTCCCGGAAGTGCCTGTCGACGGGCCGTGGCCGATGACGTCGAAGCTCAAACGCCGGAGACTCGGAAGACGATCGTGCAGCAGTAGCTTCGGCACGGTTCTCAGAGGAACTGCCAGTACCAGTCTTCGTAGTCGATGAATGGATCCAGCGGAGTTGGGACATAGGTCCACGGATCCTGATTTTGCTGCTGAGGAACCAGCGGATCCGGCGGCTGCGTGACCGGCGGCGTATAGCTCATATAGAACTGGTATTCCGACTCCGGTACCTGAGGCGGGGGTACATCGATCGGACTGGTTCCCATCGGGCCGACTTCATCGGATATGGCTCGCCCGAGCAACCGAAATCGCACAAGCGGAATGGGGCTGCCATCCGGTGTTGTGGAAGCGATGCGAACAAAGTAATGCCCTGCCGGCAGCAGCACGGCATTCGCGGTGCGCGTGGTTTCGTCCAGGTTCACGATCCGCAGCAGCTCCTCACCGTCTGCATTGAACAGCGTCAGTTGCGTGGCAACCGGTGACGTCGGAGGCGATACGAATTCCGTCTTCAGCGCGTAACTGACAAGCGTTGTGAGCTGAAGGTCCATTTCCATGTACCGTTCAGAACTCTCCGCGCTGACGCGCCCGTTCAGGAACTCGAATTGCTGAACTTCTGTGGTTCCAAACGCGGCACTCAGTTCGTAGTTCCCGGTCCGATATCGCGCGGAATTTTCAGCTCCGCCGACACGAATGAAGTACCGCCGATCCGAGACGATTCCTGTAACCTGAATCGTGTACAATCCGCCTCCGTTGGCGATCACCTGACTTCGAAGGACGGTTCCTGCTGCATTCAGCACCTGCAAATCCGGGATCAGCGTCTGCCGCTCAGAAACGCGAACGGTGACGGTCAGCACGCTGGCCCCGACTTCGGCTCGCGGACTTCTGATTCGATAGAAGTCTGCGTCCGTCTGATCGGAAATTGTCGCGTGGTATTCATAGGCGGTGAATTCGACGCGTCCCGGAATTGTCTGAAGAGTCGTGGCCGTTCCGAGCGTGTCGTTCAGGTGCAGGTCGTCTTCAAAAACGGGCAGTTGCTGAGACGTCAGCAATTCACCGACTGCGTCCGTCGTCAGGAAACTCAGATCGCGTTTGGCCTCTGGTCCGATCGCTTCGATACCGACAGTACTCACGCCGTCAAAGACAGCGACCAGCAGGTATCGCCCGGTGGCGAATTCCGGCGCGGCGCCTTCGACTCGAAGGTAGCAGCGTTTGTCGCCGAGTGTTGGCAGGGAGATGGTGACGTCGCCGCCAGGCTGACTGGCAGTCGCCGTGGCGATCAGGTTGCCTCCCCGATCGACCACCGTCAGTTTTCCCTGCAGCAGGCTGACGCCATCGGTGATCAGATGCACCGTCACCGGACCGTTGTAGAGATCGACGGGATCCAGCCGAAAATAATCAATGTCCGAGTCGGTGGACACGTCGCCGTACCGGACCAGCGGGTAGGTCCCCTCAAAGCTGCCGTCACGCATGGACGTCGCGCGATTGATTGCATCATTCGGCCGAGCGGCATCTTCGGCGCCAATGCGTTGTCCGTAGAGAGCGACCAGATTCGCGATGTCGTCGGCCGTCGGCTGCTGCGAGATGGTCGGGTCGTTGTGAGCATACATGACCGACTGCGGATCCAGGCTGTGCTCCAGTCCCAGCACGTGTCCGACTTCGTGCAGCACGACAGCACGAAACTGCTGCAGACTTTCCGGCTGAAATTCGGAATTCAGCACGATGTCACCGCCCCAGGTTCCGGCCGTCAGCCCGTCATGAGGCACCGACACCGCCAGCACTTCGGACGACATCGGAATGGCACCGATCCGGATATCCCCGAACCGGTCGTCGTGCTGGGCCGGACCGGGAACTCCAAACGCCTGGCCCGCGTCAGACACGCGGCCGACGTTCACGTTGGCGTGCTGAGTCCAGGTCTGGAACGCCTCGAAAATCACGGCGTTCAGTTCCTCGGGGGTACCGACTCCGGCAAACGCCGCGTGGAACGAACTCAGCTTCCCGGAGATTTCCGTCCCGTCAGGAGCAACACTGAACGTGACTTCGGTCGGGGCGTCCCATACCTGAGCCGTCAGCAACTGACGCACCTCCAGAACCTCGGACGCCGACAACGTAGCCATCGGCAGGTGAGCGGTGCGTCGGCGGCGTACCTTTGCGTGGAACAGACTGAGTTTCTGACGAAGTGCCATTTGGCCAAACCTGTGGGAGTAATGGATACGAATGTCTGGAAGCGATTAACTGTGACGCTCAGATGTTTGGCCCGGATGCAATAACAACCTCCTCCAGGCAGAGTAGCGAAGTGCATAGCCCCGGCCCGCCTGGAAATTTCGGAAAATCGCAGAATTCTCGGACCGCACGACGCGAAGACGCGAAAAACGAGCGATGAAAAGTCTGCCAGGTGGACGGGCGACCGTTCCTGGCCGGGAGTCTCCCCCGTCGGTGCCCGAAACTACGTTCCCGCATTCAGAATGCTGTACAAATCTTCCCGAAATGCCGGCCACCGACGACCTGAAGCGCCGCCGATCGGTTGCAGACAGATTCTCGACAGGAACGCCGAGCGGTCCAGCGACTCGGACGGTCCGGACGACGCAGGCGCGTAATGCAAATGCCTGAATCGCGTGCGATCAGCGCGGCCGCCGATGGTTCAGACCGGGTGACGTCGTGCTGACATTCGACGCCAGCGACCTGTGGGTGACTGCGTCAGCCGCGGAACATCGTCGCGCGGGCCTGCTGCATTTCGTAGGTCAACTGCATGATGTTGTACGCGGTCAGTTCGCACAGCAGCTTCGTGACTCTGCCGTGAGTCGCGTCGTCCAGCGTCGGTTCGACTTCCTTCATCAGGTCCAGCAGTCGTGCTTCCTGTTCGCTGATTTCCTGATCGGAAATCACACCGTCCTGGAACGCTCGCAGGAAACCGTCCAGGTGTTTGGCATAATCGTCGATCAAAGGTTCGTTGGTATCGGGATCGATCCAGCTTTGACGGGCCATGAGATGACTTTCGTTGAGGTTCTCGAATCGGGTACCACATCCTGCGTTCAGCAGGTTGTGCGGCGAAGCCGTCGGAAATCTGTCTCGTGCGGACTCGAATCAGAAATCGTTCGCCTGCTACATCAGGGGAGTTCAATCGCGGTTCTTGGCTCGTTCATACTTGTTCCCAGGCTCCAGCCTGGGAACTCCTGTCCTCAAAGCTCCGCTTTGCCGATGAGCGTTTGGGCGGTCACCCATATTCGGCGAAGCGGAGCTTCGGGGATATGCGGTCCCAGACTGGAGTTTGGGACCGAGAACCAGACAGGAGTTTGGGATCCAGAACGAACGCGGGTTAAGCGTCAGACTCACAGACTCTCCACAATCTCACGCATCTTCGTCAACTGCTGCTGCAACTGCGACCGTCCGCCGTCCGATTCCAGAGCTTCCTTCCATTCTGCGTTCAGGAAATCCATCTGTGTACATTCCAGTACGGCGGCCAGCTCCTGCATGTCTTTTTCCAGTCCCTGAGCAGACGGGATGAATTCGGACAGAGCCTTTTCCAGATCCGCCTGGTTCACGGCGTTGCGACCATCCAGCAGAGCGACGCGTCTTGCCGTCAGGACGACGCTCTCGATGTCGGCTCCGCTGAGTTCTTTGTGGCGGTCATCCAGCTTCAGGTCTTTTGCATTCAGATTCACGCTGCTTTTGCGAGCCATCACCTGGAACATGCTGCGGATTTCGTCTTCGTTGTCCGGGTAGAACAGCGGGATGTGAACTTCGGCCCGGCCCTGGCGTTTCAGATCGATCGGCAGCAGATCCGGACGGCAGGTCAGCAGCATCCACATGATGCGACCCCTATAGCGAGTGTCGCCCATCTGTTGAGCAATCATCGAAAATATTCGGCCGCTGGTGCCCGAATCGCCTTCCTGATTGCGGTCTCCCAAAGCCGCGTCGGCTTCGTCGATGATGACGATGACCGGGCCGAGACTTCGCAGCACCGTCAGAACTCGCTGTAGGTTGCCTTCTGATTCGCCGACGTACTTCGATCGAAAATTTTTCAGCTTCACGCACGGAATCCCAATCGACCCGGCATAGCATTCCGCCAGAAACGTCTTTCCCGTGCCGACCGGGCCGCAGATCAGGTAGCCCATCGGGGCCGCGTCTTCGTGACCGTCGCCGATGAGTTTCGCGTCCTGCTTCAGCCGACTGCACGCCGCTTCGTGGCCGACGACCAGATCGAGTGTGTGTTTCGGTTCGACGAATTCCAGAAAGCCGCCGCACTGCCGCTCGATGGCCACCTTCTTGAGCGCTCGAAACTGTCGGCTGGTCGCTCCGCCTGTGCGAGCCGTCTGGGACAGCAACTGTTCCAGGCTCAACAGACTCAGGCCGTTTGAGTTGCTGACGAGTTGAGCGGCCGTCAGTTTTTCATCGTCGCCGCCGGAGCTGACCTTGTCGGAATGAGCATCCACGAAGCGCTGCCGAGCGTCACGATCGGGCATCGGCACTTCGATCGTCGTGACGTACGGGCTTTGAGTCAGCCGCTCATTCACTTCGGACAGACTTTCGCACACCAGGCAAAAGGCCATGTTCACTCGGCGGATGTACGGGTTGCGAGCCCAGTCCAGAAACCGCACGACTCGCGACGCGATCGTCCCGGAAATCTGCATCGGATCCCCGGGAGGCACGAGATACTGACCGAAGTCAAACACCACCGCCAGACGTCTGCGTTTCGCCGAATCGGATTCGATCAGGTAACGCTCGATCATCTGATCCAGCGTCAGCAGGATGTCGTCCGGTTTGCGAGACCAGTTGCTGTAATGCCCGAACAGCCCGGTCAGTTCCCGCATCATGGTCTGGTGGCGGTCAGAGTTTCTTCCCGCCAGCGCCTGCAGACCTTTGCTCAGGTTATGCTGCAGGACAATGTCCCAGCGGCCAAACAGATATTCTCCCAGAAACGACGTCAGACTCAGGAATTCGGTCTTGCCGTCGTTTTCGCACGGAACCAGATCGTGGACGTTTCCGTGCAGGACGAAAAAGCACGAGTTGCCGGAAAAATACTGTTCCGCGATTTCTCGTGCCCAGGCCGGGTACCAGTCCGGCAGGTCCGCGGAAGGCGAGAGTGCTGCGGGTTGCGAGGGATCGGTCATTGGTTTTTCAGTACAACGGCCTTCCTGGGTCGTCGAATTCGGTACGACGGCACTTAGTTCACTTCCGTTTGCCTCTGAGCCGGCCCCAGATCCTTGGATTCTTCGCCGACGTTTGCGGTTTGCGGCGTGATCAGGCCCATGTCCATTTCGAACTGCTTCAGCGCGTCTTCGGCCAGAGCGGATTCCATGGCGGCTTCGCGTTCGATTTCCGCGATGCCCTCGTCCGACAGGTCGGCCGCGACGCGTGCCTTGGCGCGGTTTTTGTCGATCTTGTCCTGCAGCACGGATTCGATCTGACCCAGGTCGGTGGTGACGTCGAAATTGAAACTGGTTGCCAGATCGGCGAGTTCCGCTTCGGCGCGGCTGAGTTTCAGTTCTGCGTCGTACTTCTTGATCTTGTCCTTGATCTCCTGCACTTTCTTCGTGGCGTTTTTGATCTTGCGGACGTTGTTGTCATACGCCTTTTCGTGCATCTCAAGCTGCGTCACGTTTTCGGCCATTTCGTTTTTGGCCTTTTGCAGTTCCAGAGCAAACTTTGAAGCCGTTTCGCGGTCACCGGCCTGCAGGTAGGCTTTGACCTTGGCTTCCAGTTGAGCCACGTGCTTCTTGTCGCCGTCCACCTGGCGGGCGACACGTTCCACAAGTGCCCGATACTGAGCCAGACCGTCCTTGCCGGATTTCAGCTGTTCGATGGCCTGATCGTACTCGTACTGCATCTGCGCGATCGGATCTGCCGTCCAGAAGAAGTTGGCCAGCTTGTTGAACTGAGCCGCGATGGACCGCCAGATTTTGCCAATGATCATGATGAACTTCCTGATCGAGGATTTCTGAGAATGCCGGATGCGCGAACCGGCGGACTCCGGCCAGCCGAACAGCCAACGACAGAGTTTCAGCGACGGATCAACGAAATTTGGGCGTGATCGTACTGCTGGAGCGGATGGGTCACAACCGACGCGACGTTCCCCACACTGCGGTGTTCCGAACTCCCGACGGACAGAACAACTACCGCTATGCGTGGTCACGTCGGGTGCCGGCATGTGACAGCCAGCAGCGGTGCCAATGTCGCAGGAAACGGCTTTGCGGTGACCAGAGAACTCGCATCAGTCGATCAGCACCAGTGCATCGGCCAGCTCGTTCACGTCGTCATCAGTGCGGGGGATTTTTTCGGCGAGTTGAACGGCTGCTGCGCTGACAACCTGGCAAATTGCGTCGGTCGGATGTTCACGGCGCAACAGTTCAGTGAGCTGTCGACAAAGGTCGTCCAGAAACGGCTGTCCCAGTGTGTCGACAACGTTTTTGTCGCCAAGCACCGCTGCCCTGTGTTCCCACAGCGAAATGTAGATCAGGATTCCGGTCGCACCCGCCGTGTGGTGAACGCGACGGTCAAAGAACAACTGCCGGGCTCGCAGATTGACTTCTTCCTGAATATGCCGGCGAGGTGTGAACAGCCTTCGCAGCCAGCCGATGTGGCTGGCGGCGATGACACCGGCCACGAACGAGGCCACCATGACAACAATCAGAATGGCGGTCTGAGCTGTCGTGGACAGACCACCCCAGCGACCGGTGTCGATCGTGCGCGGCATCATCCACCAGTACGCAATCGCGGAAACGATAGCCAGCCAGAGGCCCGCAATGTCCTCCGCTCGGTCGTACCGTCCGGACGCAGACGCAACGACCGGAACAATCTCGCACGCGGTTTTGGACTCAGCGGACGTCACACACGCAGCCACCTGAGCCCGCTGTTCGGCAGAAAAGAATTCCGACGCGGATTGCATAACGTTTAACCTCACCAGGAACCGCTCGCCCCGCCACCTCCGGAGAATCCGCCACCGAACGATCCGCCGCCGAACCCGCCGCTGCTGCTGCCGCCGCGACTGCGCAACGCGTGATACAGGACGGTTCCGACAACGGTGAACACAACGCCCCAAAACACCCAGGCCCAGCCGCTGGAACCTCGCCGGTAAAGCGACACGGCCGTAAAGATCGCCAGTCCGACAAACACGGCCATCAGGACATAATGCGACGCCGGGCGCGGGCGACTCGGAAGTTCCAGCTTGCGAGCCATCTTGTCCAGCGCTTCGACTCCGGCCACGATGCCGCCGGAGTAGTCGCCTGCGCGGAACTGCGGAATGATGTACTCATCCATGATCCGCTGGCAGGTGTCGTTCTCCGACAGATCCCAGCCGGCTCCCAATTCGATCCGTGCCCGGCGGTCGCCTTTGGAAACCAGCAGCAGGATTCCAGTATTCCAGTTCCGGCCATTCAGCGTCGCATGGCCGATCTGCCACTTATTGAACAGAACGGCAGCGAATGCTTCGATCGACATGTTCGCTCCCCCGTGCTGACCCATCGATTCAATTGTGACAACAAGGATCGGTGTGGCCTTGTCGCTCAGCAGTTGTTGGCAGACCTTGCGGATTTTCGCTTCGGAGGACTCAGCGATCAGGTCGGCGTGGTCGCTGATGAATTCCCGGTCGCCCGGTGGCTGCAGGTCGAACTCCTGTGCCGCGGCGCTGCCGAAGCAACATACGGCCATCGCGGCAGGAAGAAACAGCCAGGCTCGCACCCGGCGTGCCGGAAACAGCCAACGTTCGATGCCGCTGGTCTGCATTCCACCAGATGCAGCTTCCGGGCAGCGGGCAGGCGTTGTTTGTCGAAACTCGATCGGGTCCAGTGTCACGCTATCTGTCCTGTTTGCGGATAGACTCGCCGCAGACGGGATTCCGGACCGCGATCTGCCTGAACTGCAGGCATCCGTCGGCCGGAATCGCCGTCACCCGTTCCTTCGCAGTGTGCATGATGACCTTTCCGACGCTGCCGCGAAACGGTGCGGTCACCGGTTCGGCTATTGATCCAGCGGCAGACCGCTGGGGACGGAATCGGGAATCGTGGCGTTCAGTCGTTCCTGCAGGTTCGGAGCCGTCAGCGACTGAAGGAAGCTGACCAGGTCGCGGACGTCACGGTTCGAGAGGTAGCCCGGCAATTTGCGGTAATCGATGTTCGACAGCATTTCGATCTGATTCCACAGCGAATACGTCGACTGGATTTCCAACTGATCGAGATGTTCCGCCGGGTTGTAAAGGATCACAGAAATCAGCGGGAACGAATGGTGCCGAATCACGCTTTGCAAATCGCGATACGCTCCGTTGTGCGTGTACGGTCCCGTCACTTCACAGTTCCGCAGCGGCGGAGTCCGGAAGCGGAAGTAATCGCGCCGCAGACCGGTTTCGCGGCCCCGGCCGTGATCCAGCGGAGCCTCAGCCCCTTTTCCCGGACCAAGCTGAGGAACGCCGATGTTGTAGTGCTGCTGGTCAGTCATCAGCGAACCGGCATGGCAGCGCGAACAGTTCGCTCGACCGTAGAACAGCAGGGCTCCGCGCTTTTGGGCGGCCGTCAGCGCCCGGTTGTCTCCGTTCAGGTAACGATCCCACGGGCTGTCAGAAAATGTGTAGGCTTCCGCTTCGAACGCACCAATCGCTTTCGCCGCGTGTTCAAATCCCAGGTCCTGAGGATCAACACCCGGATACGCGGCGGAAAACAGGTCCTGGTATCCGGGAATCGCCAGCAGTCTGGCCATCAGAGCATCCCACATCGCCGGCAGGTCAGCGTCATCGATAAGGGCGATCTCGTTGACTTCACCCGTGAACCCGACGTCTCCGGCGTTGCCCCGCATTTCATCCCGGGACGTCACGGGAAACATGGCCTGCACGGCCAGCACATTTGGAAGCCCGGGAGGAAGATTGCCGCCGGCCGGACTGACGAAGCCGCTGTCCGTCTTCAGAACACGGCTGTCCCAGAACTGCGAAGTCCACTCGCCGGAACCGCGATTGAAGATCTCCGGAGCATTCCGCGGCACGAAATTGCGACCGTCGCCGATCTGACGGTTCGGCCCCAGTGCGCCGGCCACGACGGCGGCCGTCCCGATCGGCACCGACAGCGCGTCGCCGGTAGCCAGTGTCGGGTGATGGCATGTCGCGCAGGCTGTGTCACGATTGCCGCTCAGTTCCCAGTCGAAGAACAGTGCCTGACCCAGCGCCACCTGCGCCGGATCCTGCGCGGGTCCGGGATCAAGCGGACCAACGTCCTGCCGCTGCAGCAGTCGCCGCAACTGCTGATCGACTGTCGGACGGCGCTTGGACTTACCGGCGGCCTGCGATTCGGCAGCCTGACCTGCAACCAGGACGACGGCGATCACGGCCAGGCAACACCGTTTCGCAGTGCCACGCCAGGACGCGAGACTTCTGCAAAGTTTGAACACCATGACAAACATCCTTCCCGAATCGTGAGACGGAAACGTCACCGGACCAGGAATTCGCCGCTCCGAATCGTGAGTCAGCCCTGATCGAATCGCGCTGATGCACAATCAGGCTGCTGCGAAAATCGGGGATACGCGAATCCGCGCTTCGCTGGTTCCGTGTGAAGAATGCAAGTCAAGAAGGTGTCAAAAGCAAAGGAGGGAGCACTCACCGCGCGAAGCAGGCGTAACGCCGCGGCCCCTGGTACCGAACAAGCCGATAGTCTATCCGTGAAACGACGTTTTCAAGGCTCGTTTTCCCATTTCGCCGAAGTGATACAAGCGCGGCAGACCACAAGGGGATGCGTCAATTCACCGCTTATACTCGCCGCGGCGGACGCCGATATTTTTCGCTCTTCTTACTCCCGCGAGCCCGAATGTCTCATTCCACCCCGCTCGCGGTATAGTTTCGCTGCCCATCCCTTCATCGGGGCAACGGATTTCTCCCGTGCGGGGCTAATGGAGCTGCTGGCGCCGCTCGCTGCGAATTGTGGCTCGCTGCAAGTCGCAAAGAGTTACGCCGCGCGGGATCGTTCCTGGCCGCGAGGAACGAAGTTGCCGTGTTCGTCGATTTCTTCGAACCGAACCGACAGCCGCTTGCTGATGCCGCTTTCTTCCATCGTGACGCCGTACAGCACGTCGGTCACCGCCATGGTCGGCTTGCGGTGAGTAATCATGATGAACTGAGTTTCGTTCTGAAAATCCTTCAGCACTCCCACAAATCTCCCGATGTTGGCGTCGTCGAGAGCCGCGTCGACTTCGTCCAGAATGCAGAAGGGACTCGGCCGGCTGCGGAAGATCGACAGCAGCAGCGCCACGGCGGTCATCGTCTTTTCACCGCCGCTTAGCAGGGAGATGCTGCGCAGTTCCTTCCCCGGCGGACGCGCAACGACATCGATGGCACATTCCAGAACGTCGTCCGGATCTTCCAGAATCACGTCGGCTTCGCCGCCGCCGAACAGTCGCCGGAAGAGTTCCCGAAAGTGGCCGCGAATGCACTCAAAGGATTCCAGAAACATGCGGCGGCTTTCGACGTTGATTTTCCGGACCATCTCCCGCAGCGTATCGCGCGCGGCTTCCAGGTCCTTCAGTTGAGTGTGCAGCCGTTGGAAACGTGTTTCGAGTTCTGTCAGGTTATCGAGACTTTCCATGCCGACGTTGCCGATCTTCCGGAGCTGACGTCGCAGGCGGTTCACGCGCTGATCGATGGCGTCGCGGATTTCCGCGTACTGCTGTTCGTCGCGCAGAATGGCGTCGCTTGAGTCCGGGTTCTGTCCCGGAGCAAACCGCCACGCAGAATCCGACGGCCGTTCTTCGTCGATCGCCGAGTCTTCGCCTGCCGCCTCGTCGGCGCCGTGCTGTTCCGGGAAGTCAGTCGCAGGGATTTCGTCGCTCACTTCGCCGGACGAATCTGCTGTGGCGGCTGATTCGTGTTCCCGCAGCCAGATCGCGACGGCCGAACGCCCAGCGGCGACCGCTTCTTCGACTTCCACCTGGAATTCCTCGCGGATGCGTTCGGCGGCGGTTTCCAGTTGATGATCGATGTCGCGAATCTTCAGTTCCAGTTCGTGAAATTGAGTCTCGTGGCGACGACAGACGTCTCGCGCCTGTTGTTCGGCCTGAGTGGCTTCCTGACGGCGGCGTTTCAGAATGCTGCGGGCATCGCTGCGGCGCAGGATCTGGTGATGAAGCTGCTCATCGAACACCTGCAGTTCGGCCATTTCCGCGCGCACATTCAGCGTGCTGAGATTCAGTTCCGCCAGCCGTTCCTGTCCGCTGGTCAGGCGCCGCTGAGCTTCCTGTTGCTGCAGCAGGCGCTGCTGCAGGTCTTCCTTCAGCCGCTGCAGTGCCTCCAGAATTCCGGATACGCGTTCTTCGGAACGTGTCAGTTCCAGACTCTTGTCCGTCCGTTCCTTTTCCAGAGTCTCGATCTGTTGCCGATCAGTCTGCAGTGCTGTCCCGGCGTCTTCGATCAACTGCTGAAGTGTTCCGAGCTGTTCATCGCCGGCCTGCCGCCGCGTTTCCGTTTCCTGAATTCTTTGACGCAGCATGGCCGATTGCGTATCCAGCATCTGAAGCTGTTCGACCAGCTTTTCGGACTGCTGGTCGGCTGCCTTGAGTTCTCGCAGCGTGTCGGAATGCTGCCGCTCGCAGCCGCGCAGTTCGCCCGCGCAGGATTCCACGGCGGCCCGGCGGTCGCGAAGTTCGCTGTCGGTTGATTCAATGGACGTGACGAGTGTCTGCAGACGCAGGTCTCGTTCGGAAATCAGGTGTTCGATGCGATGCAGTTCATTCCGCAGGCGTCGCAGTTCGCTCTTTCGCGACAGCACGGCGGATTCCGAACGAACATTTCCGGCGAACAGCGTGCCGTCTTTTTCGATCAGCTCACCCTGCAGTGTGACGAACCGGATTTCGTCGCCGACCTCGGCCGCCAGTCGCAGCGCGTCCGCCAGGGATTCGACGATCCAGGTGTCAGCCAGCAGGTGAGCCGCCAGGTTGGGCAATCGAACGGGTGATCGCGCCAGGCTGTCGGCTCGACCAATCACACCGGGCCGGCCGGCGAGCAGACCGGCGCCGGCGGTTTCTGACGAAAACACCGAACGCGTGATCGCACCGTCTTCGCTGCCATCGATCCAGGTGACGTTCAGTTCGGGAGCGAATTCGTCGGCAACGGAACCGGCAGGCTCGGAACCCAGCCAGTTGTCATCGAACGCGCCCAGCGCGAGTGCTCCCGACCAGGTCCCGATCTGCGACAGGTCGTCCGCGTCGGCCGCCGGCGGAGCGGTTTCCGCGGGCGGAGATGATGAGCCAGCGGGATTCGTGCCGACCGGTTTCTGAGCGTCTTCCAGCGACACAAACCCGACTCGCCCCGTAATGCGGCAGCGGCCGGAATTGAGATAATCGACCAGCGGTTTCAGGCGATCGATCACCAGCAGTTGTGCTCGACCGGACAGCGCCACTTCCAGCAGCGCGGCGTTGTTCATGTCGACGTCCAGCAGATCCGACACGCTGCCGCGGATCAGATTCCAGGGTTCGTGCGTACCTTCTTCGGCTCGCTTCAGGATCTCCCGGACGCCGATGCCGAAGCCTTCCTGCCTGTCTTCCAGATCCTCCAGCACGGTCCGGCGCGCGGTTGCCGCACTTCGGTGTTCACGCAGTTCGGCCAGCGATTCGCGGGACTTCGATTGTTCGGAAAGCAGCGATTCGCGGTTCGACAGCAGCTCATCCGCCTGTTCTTCCGCGACCTTCAGGCGCTCCTGAGCGTGGCGGACCGCTTCGTCGTGCTTCCGTGACTGAACTCGCAGCCGTTCAATGTCGGCGCTGAGTGTTTCTTTTGAATCGAGCAGTTCCTGACGCTGTTTCTGCAGAGCCTGCAGTTCATTTTCCAGACTGCCCAGGCGGCTGGCGATGTCGGAATTCTGGCGTGTTCGGACTGTCAGATCATTCATGCGGGCGTCGATGCGCTGCTGTTCGGCGTCAACCGATGACCGCAGTTCGCGCAGCCGCAGGCTGGCCTGTTCGCGAACGGCGTGGCATTCGTCAAACCGTTTCTGCTCGACGGTCAGCACGTTTTCCAGGTGCTTCTGTTCGGCTTCGGCTTCCGAGACTCGTCCGTCCATCACGATCTGCTGTCTCTGCAGACGCACAAGTTCGGACCGCAGTTCAGTCTCGCGAGCGGACTGGTGCCGCAGTGTCGTTTCCAGGCTGGCGATGCGGCTGCGAAGTTCGCTGCGGCCGCGTTCGACTTCGCGAAGTTCGTCATCGACAGCGGTCAGCGCGGCATCGGCTTCGGCAAGCTGAGCGGCCGCATCCTGCTGCTGCTGCCGCATCGACGCCAGAGTCTCCGACCCGGCGTCGCGCTCCTGCTGAATCTCCTGCCGAACCATGCTCTGGCGGCGAAAGTCGTCGGCCACCATGCCGACCCAGAGTTCTTCCAGTTCCGTTGAGACTTCGCGATAGCGTGCCGCTCGCTGTGCCTGGCTGCGAACGGTGCTGACCTGCGATTCGACTTCGTCCACGATGTCCGTCAGGCGCAGCAGGTTCTGTTCAACGCGCTCCAGCCGGCGAATGGCTTCCGTCTTGCGGGACTTAAACCGGCTGACTCCGGCGGCTTCTTCGAAGATCAGTCGCCGGTTCGCCGCGTTGGACTGCAGGATCTGGTCGACTCGTCCCTGTTCAATAATGCAGTAAGCCGCGGAACCGGCGCCCGTGCCGACAAACAGCTCGCGAACATCCTTCAGCCGCGCGACGTTGCGGTTAATCAGATACTCGGAATCGCCGGATTTCCACAGTCGTCGACCGACGGACACTTCGTCCAGCTCAATCGGCAGGAACCTCAGCCGGTTGTCGAAGACCAGTGTGGCTTCAGCGAACTGGGATCCGCCGCGGCTGGACGAGCCGTTGAAGATCACGTCGGTCATGTCCTTGCCGCGGAGGCTCTTCGCGCTCTGGTCGCCCAGGATCCACTTGATGGCGTCCACGACATTGCTCTTGCCGCTGCCGTTTGGCCCTACGACTCCGGTGATCCCGGACGAGAACTCGAAAACGGTCTTGTCGGCAAAACTCTTGAATCCAAAGAGTTCGAGCGACCTGAGCATGAGGGAAACGTCTGCATTCGTTCAGGATGTCAACAACCGTCGGTCAGCGGCAGGTCTTCCCGACTACTCGTTTGAAATGTTGCGAAACGGTGCCGTTAGCCGCTGCCAGATCGAAGGCCGGAAGTCCGCCTCTTCGACTCTCGGGACATATTCCATGTCAACATCTTCCATTTCAGCGTCGTCATTTTCGGCGTCATCGCTGCGTCGTGTCTGATCGTCGTTCACGTCAGAGCCGCGATCACCCTTGGAGCTGTTCATGACAGTCTGATGTCTGCCCGCGGGCCTGCTGCCCGGTTCGCTCAGATCAAACATGCCGTCTTCCTGCGAACGCCCTGGCGATTCTGTTTTCGAGGAATCTGCGCTGTCGCCTTTCACATCGGCCGGGGTGGCTCTCGGACCAGTCGGGATAATTTTTGTGCCAGCGTCCGGATCAAACATCCTGTCGAGCGGCGTCTCGCCGGCCTCGATGCTGTCATTCAGCTCTTCATCAACACGATCAAATAGGTCCGGAATCAGTCCGGGCGAGCCGACTCGCTTTTTGGGCGGCGATTTGTCGTCCTCCGTGTCATCCCGGCGGAATCGATAATTCTCGATCTGACGGCCGGCCTGAGGCAGTTGATCGATGCCGAATTCGCCCTGCAGATTGTGCTCCAGATCAGCATGGACCAGCATCTCGACAATGTCCGGATAGGTCGCTCCCAGTTCTCCCGCCGCGTGGATGACATCGATCAGCCGCGGCGACACCGGAACACGCACGGGTTCCCGTCCGATTTCGTATTTGGAAAGCGTCAACATCGGGTCTCCGGCTTCCCCCATCAGCCGGATCTTGTTACCGAGCTTCAGCATCAGCGGCGGCAGAAGTTTCTGTTCCGTGCCGAAGATTGAAATCTCCGGCGACCGGTATCGCAGCACGTGCACCATCGGTGCCGAGTTGCTCCGGACTTCATGGACAATGAACTGATCGGGGAAATTGACGGTGCCGAGCGACGGATCATTCGGCGCGCTCTCCGTCAGCGCCCGCACGGCTCCGTAGCGTGTTTCCATCGTATCGCTGTCCAGCAGTTCTCTGAGTCCCACGATCGCGCGGGCATCTTTGATGACTGACAGCGCCGCCAGCGCGTAGACTCGAAACGCCGGTTCGTCCATCGCCGCCTGCTTCAGGATTTCGACTCCCGACGAATCTTCCTGATAGGCCAGAGCCATGGCGGCGTGAAACCGCACTTCCGGCGAATCGGAATCCAGTGCCGGCAACAGGAACGGAATCCCGTCCGGGCCCACCGCTTCCAGCTGCAGCGCCGACGACGCGGCGGTTTCCGGTTCCAGCACCTGCCTGGCCAGAAGTTCCAGCCTCATGCGGCGAGCAACGTCGGTTTCCTTGAATGCGATGCTGCGGATGACCTGCTGATATCGCGGAAAGTTGTTGCGATAGTTCGGGTGCATTTGCAGCTTGATCTGCGAATCCGTCTTGGGCTCCGCCAGCGTGATGCGCTCACCAAAGCGGTTGTAGTGATGGAACCGTTCGGAGATCGCCGCAGCGATGCGGGTTGAGTTTCTGAAGCTGCGTTTGTCATTTCGGAGCACGACTTCCAGATCGCGTTCGGTTTTGGAAACCGCGCCGCCGGGAATGCTTCCGCGACGCACCAGGGCGTCGCCGCGGTCATCGGTACCGCTGGCTCCGAAGGCCGTCACGATCGCCCCGGCGGCGACCGCGTATTCGTGGCCCTGCCGCAGCCGTCCGCCGGCAAGCTGTTCTTCGACCAGACGCGTTTCAACCAGATAACCGCCTTTCAGACTGGTGGCTTCGCTGTTCGGCGGCAACATGACTCGTACGTCGAACGTCTGCCCCTTGCGGACCATTGGCGGCAGGTAGGCCGTGACCAGCACCATCGCCGTGTTCTTGCTCTTCAGCCATTCGTTGGGGTTGGGAATTCCGCGCACCGTCATTTCTTCGCGAAGCTGGTTGCGCTGGGCCGACGGCGGAGGATCGTCGCCGGTACCGTCCAGCCCGGTCACCAGCCCGACGCCCCGCAGCGCGACCAGCGTGTTTCCCTGAACGCTGATGTACTCCGACAGCAGCGGCGTTTCGACGCGAGTTTCAAAGTAGTCATCGTCGTCGTCGAAGTCCGCGTCTTTGGACTTGTCGCCTCGCCCGAATTTCGGGAACGCGGAGAGCGACATGGCCGAGGGCATTTTCAGCAGGCTTCCCGTGCAACCGCCGCTTAGCAGCAGACTGAAGCTCAGCAGCGAAATCAGCACCGGTGAATTTCGCAATGGCCGCGTGCCAGCAGTTGAAGATCGCATCATGACGACCGCCGTTCCGGCTGCTCAGACGTCCTGACGGAACCTGCACATCATTCCCGGCAGCGCGGAAATGACGCGAAGGAAATGGCCGTCGCGGATTGAGCAACTCGGCTTAACGAAGGAGGGGAAGGACAACGGTTCCGAAGACCGGAATCGTTGTGAAGAGATGAGACTTGAGATCTGGAATTTGAAATCTGAGATCTGAGAGGGGACACGCCGCCGCGCACCGGACCGTGCGCGGAAAACGCTTCTGAAGATGTTCTCCGGAACAATAGGATCGGCCGATTCGCCCGGTCAACACGGTTCAGAGCCTGAAGCTGGCGCATCAGCCAACGCGAACCAAAGGAGTCCGCACGTTCGGCAGTTTGTGCGCTGCGTGAATCGTGATCGGCAGCAGTTGGCAGGCATGGCTGCGGCAGCGTTTCGGCAGAATTCGCCGGGATTTGCCGGAGTGTGATTCGGCACTTAGAATCCGCGCCACGGTCGACATCCCGTCAATTGATGCGCCGCCGGTCGCGGCGCGTGCTGAGTACCCGTCATGCTGACTCGTCGCGAGTTATTTCCCAACGTCATTGAACTCAATTTCCAGGCTCGCCGCCGGTTTGGCTGCTGCGTGTACCTGGTGTTTCAGGAATCCGACTGGCTGCTGATCGACATCGGTTATGAGGACACCGTCGACGAAATCATCGACATGATCCGCCAACTGGATTTTCCACTGGCGAACTGCCGTTATCTGATCGCGACTCACGCCGACGCGGATCACGTTCAGGGACTTCAAAAGGCGGCCGGATTGCTTCCCGGATCAGTGACCGTGGCTCATCCTTCCGTGAAGCGAATCCTGGAAACCGGCGACCGCATCGCGTCATTTGCCGAAATTCCGGCGCAGGGCATTTCCATCGAGATGCCGACGTTTTCGATCGCAAAGACCGTCACGGAAGGCGATACGCTGGAATTCGGCAGTTCTGTTCTGGAAGTCTGGGACACTCCCGGCCACGCGACCGGGCAGCTTTCGTTTCGCTTTGGCAAGCTGCTGTTTTCGGGCGACAACATCTTTCGCGACGGCTGTGTCGGCGGAATTGACGCCCACCACGGATCGGACATCGCGGAATTCATCGACAGCCTGAAACGCATTCGAGACAGCGATGTGGAATGGCTGCTGCCCAGTCACGGCCCGGCATTTCGCAATGATCGCGGCCTGCTGCAGTCGACCATCGATCGGCTGGAAGGCTATCAGCACATGGCCGACTTCGGCACCTGCGCCGTCGACTGGCCGCTGCTGGACGAGTGGGAAACGGAACTCGCGCGAGGCACGGCGCCGCAGGATTCGTGAGGCCGCAAGTCGTGGCCGCGACGGAATCGGACCACGCCGCGGCGTCCGAGTCACGGGTCAAACAGTGTTGGAAAACCGCCGGATGAGCGTCTGACACCCCGGAATCGGCACCAACTGCCGTCCGTTGCCACCGTGCGTGCGTCACCACAGACGACTGTTCCGTCTGGAGAATTCCGGCAGTTGCAGTGGACCCTGACGATTGCTGAAAGCGCGCGACAGGGGGGTCGTCGAGTCCGCATATTTTAACAACTGTAGGGATACTGCGTTGAAACGGCGGGGAGGTTTCGGGCGATACCGATTCTGAGTCTGAA
>JAWKUA010000031.1 GCA_041398785.1 Planctomycetaceae bacterium
CGGTGGCGTGAGCCACCGGTCAGATGCCGAATTCCTGTCCAAAGCCCCGACGGGGCGATACAGCTTTCGCCGCAGCGGATGTGTCGGCCCTTCAGGCCTGCGGACGCGGAGGCACCGACTTCCGGAGCCTGTCGGCTCCGGCTGACGTTGTGCCTGCCCTCCGGGCATCAACACCCGGAAACGCAAGGTTGTCGGATCGCAACGGCAGATCCGATCGAAGTCTCCGAAGGAATGACGGCGAACGCCAGCAAGCCTTCATCGACCGATTCTTCAGCAACACCCCCATTCCCCGGAAGAGCCGGATTTTCTGTCCTGGACGAGGTCACGAATCCATACGATTTGCCGCAGGTCCGGTCTTCCCGTCTCGTCCGCTACGGCGGCTGGGATCAACGTGTCCGCCGGATGCTTTACGCGACATGTTCCGCGAATAGTTCTGCGATCACATCTTCCAGCGGACGTTCGGCGACGCTGACGTCTTCGATCGTGTATTGGCTCAGGATACCGGAAAGCACGCCGGACACTTTCTGACGTTCCACCTGCAGGCGAATTTTTGGAAAGCGGTTCTCCAGGACCAGGCCGAAACGATCGATGCCGGCCGGTTCGCTGCTGTTGGCAAAGTGTAACTCGATGATCTTGTCGCGGCTGAAACGGTCGGTGATCTGGTTCAGTGATCCGTCGTGAATCACCGTGCCCTTGTTGATCACGATCGCTCGTTCGCAAAGTGCTTCCACGTCTTTCATGTAGTGGCTGGTCAGAATGACGGTGATGTTCTGCTCCTTCTGATAGCGGCGCAGGAACTGCTGCACCTTGCGCTGGCTGACGACGTCCAGGCCGATCGTGGGTTCGTCCAGAAACAGCACGTCGGGCCGGTGCAGCAGAGCGGCGATGAGTTCCATCCGCATGCGTTCACCCAGCGACAGTTCCCGCACCGGCTGGCTCATCAGAGCAACGACGTCCAGCAATTCGGTCAGTTCTGTCAGCCGGGGCTGATAGTCGGCGTTGTCGATGCGATAGATTTCCTTGTGCAGCCGGAACGATTCCTGAGCCGGCAGGTCCCACCACAGTTGTTCCTTCTGCCCGGTAACGAGCGAAAATCGGCGGCGGTACGCGTTCTCGCGTTTCCACGGAACATAGCCCAGTACCGTCGCAGTGCCGGAGGTGGGCACGATGAGTCCGGAGAGCAGTTTCAGCGTCGTGGTCTTGCCGGCTCCGTTCGGCCCCAGAAACGCCAGCATCTCACCGGTCCGGATGTCGAAGCTGACGTCGTTCACCGCGCGCACTTCGCGGAATTCACGGTGAAACAATCCGCTGAGCGACGCGAACAGTCCTTCGCGCTTTCGGAAGACTTTATAGGTACGGCACAGGTTTCGGACTTCGATGGCAGACATGCCGGGATGGTAATGTGCCGCACGATCACTCACCAATTGCGCCGAAGAAAATCCCCCGAAGCGGTGAAAAACAAAGGGAACCTCTCACCATCGCGAACCGAATGAAAGGCCGATTCCGGCCGACTATCCGGGTGTATCCGACCGTGTCAATTCAATGTAGAGCGGAACTTCGATGATCGGAACCAGCGGATGGTTCGTTTCGATACGGATGTCTGTCTTGAAAAATTCCTGACCGGAGACTGCGTCGGGAGCCGCACTGATCTCTACACATATACAGGCTGTTTCGTTGTCCGAACCTGCATCACATGCGGAAACTGTAGCGCCTGACCACACGCAGGCAGCGTCAACGATTTCAAGCCTGTGACCGTCATTGGACCGAAGGATAACACGGCGTGTTGTGGGGTTCGCGCCGACGTCGGCGGGCAGGGCAGACGCAGAGATAAACAGTGTCTTCGGTGCCACGCCAATAGGCGGGCTGCAAACAGCATCCACCGTTACGGCCCGCGTCGAGTCGGGAGTTTTGTCGGCATACACAAAGCGAGCGCGCATTCGGACTCGCCCAGCGTCCCAGTGGGGTACCTGCGTTTCGAATCTGACGGTGTACGCCCGCTGGATGATGTGCCCGTCTGGTGAACGCCGGTGTGGCTGATCTCTGAAACCCGGCAGGAGATTGCACTCAAGACGCCGATCAGTCGATACCGCGCCGATAATCCAGGCGGGAGCGTCCGGTTGCTCAGCGGTGTAGACCCTGATGTCGCGTGTCATCGTTTCCCCGGGTACAAATCCACGAAATTCCAATCGGTCAGGAACCGGCTGCAGTTCCGAGTACGCATGAATGGGCGGAGGTTCTTCCCCGACCAGGGTTATGGGAATTTCCAGTTCCGGCGCGTCGGCATCGGTGCTAATGCGAACTACGGTGCTCTGTTCGCCAAATTCCGGCGGATGCAGCGTCAGCTTCAGATCTGTTGATTCTCCGGCAGCCAACTCGTTAACTGAAAGCGGCCCCGGCATCGAGCATTCACAAGACTTGTGCACACTGAGGATTCGGATGGTATTGCCTGTCGGATTCCGCAGAGCAATTGTGACATGGTGGGCAGGTTTACCGGAACGTCGAATCAAAAGTCCGGGCGGATCCGCGAGAAGCTGTGTCACTACTGACGACTGTGGCGTGCTATCCACAGCGGCTGCGTCCGGCTGACGAATCGCAATGCGATAAAGGAGTCGGCCGCAGAAGCCCCAGACGATCAAACCGACGACAGACAGCGTCACAGCAATGACACATGCAGCTCGCACTGGTATGGCTCCAATCGTCGGGTGTCAGAAGTCGGAGATCATTTCCTCACCGCGAACGCTGCCAAGTGCTCGCCAGACTGAGAGATCAATACCATCGTTCACAGGCCGCGCCGCACCGTCACCAAAGACAACGTTGACTGCGCCGCGGTGCAGACTTCGAGCGGAAACAGCGCCCTGACCATGACCATGGCCGAGGTAACCGTAACCACAGTCGGGAGTCGGGCTGTTCGGCGCAAGTACGTGGTTGTACAGCGTCTGCGGGTACCCACCCAGCAGCCATGTGTACCCCGCAAACGACGAATGCCGGATGTCGGTTGAAGTCACCAGCCGACACGCTCGCACGACATCGTCCGGCAACAGGAAATACCAATTCCCGGGTGGCATCCTGCTGACGTCTGCGACATCGCGGTCGGGAGTAAATCTGGAATGATCCTGATCACCGGCCAGCCGTTCGCTGAACATCGCGGTCTGTGATAGTCCGTCACGAACAGACGACAGGCGAGTTCCATTGAAACGGACGAACATACCCATCTTCGCGCTGTTGCTGCTACTGTCCGATGCGGGTGCCGTCGAATGAACGCCCGGCGTTGTTCCCGCGCAGCCCCGGTAGCTGATGCCATTCCGTGCAAGCCCGTCAGTCGGACAAAGGAAGACTGGAACACGGATTCTCAGCAGGTTGCCGTTCAATTCACTTCCCGGTGGATCACTGCCGAGCCCGCTTCCGTTCTCCTCTCTGTTGATCTGGTCAAACAGTGCCCGTTGATCCAGGAACGGCAGGAGTTGAGCCTGCACCGACAGGTTAGTTTTCACCGGGCCACGTTCTCCGTCCCTTCGCCTGCCGCGATAGGACGGCAGAAACCCGTGAGCCGCTTCGAACTGCAGGCTGGCCGTTCCAATCTGCCGGAGATTGTTCAAACACTGCACTTGCCGGCTTCGTTCGCGCGCGGATTGCACTGCCGGAACAATGATCGCAAGAACGACGCTGATCACGGCCATTGAAACTAACGATTCAATTGCCGTCAGGCCACGGCGCGCACTCGCTGAACCACCGGCACAGTTGGATCTGACGCGAAGGCGAATAGCTACTCTTCGACTCGCTCCTTCCGTCGACCGCTTTGTTCGCGGCCAGAGGACTGACGTCAGCAACAAACAAATCGTGGGAATGGCCCATTTCATCCCGGCAAACGACGACCGCCGTGGCAGGAGTCGAGCGAGATTTGCGGCACTGGCGGCCAAATGAAGGGCGGTCCCGTCCCACTGCCATCTCGCCCGAAGCTCCGCTTCCGATACCCAGGCAGGCATTCTCGGCGTATCACTAATCAACACCTGACCATTCCGCGATGCCAACATTGCTACGAAGTGCCGACGACCGTCCGGAAGGACGATCGGGACGACGGCCGTCGATTCTGCCAACGTGAAATCAGGAGCTGCGTCCGGCCACCGCAGCGCCCGGTGGTAAACACCGAGCGAATCACAAACTCCGGAAAGCTCTGCAAGATTGTATTCCTGGTCGGTTGTGGGAAGCATCTCCCGCAACGCTGAGTAGGCGATCGGTCGATCAAGTGCCGTCAGGCAAACCTGGAGACTCAGCAGTCCGCAGGAGTTTTCGCCGTACATTGCCGTCTCGCCCCCGTGACACGACGAGAATGCAACGCCGCAGAGCGTTGCAACAAGCAGCGATCCTGACTTCCGTCGCAGACTATTCACTCGTGTCTCCGTCGATTGGAAATGCCACGATCCGACGATGGTGTTACACGCCGGCAGGAATCACCACGATGCGCATACAGTGATTGTCGCCATCGCAGGCAGAATCACGACCGGGGAAAGGGAGTACCAGCGAGCACGGAACCACAAGCGGGCAGCGCCGAAAACAGCACTATTTCTCAATCTGGCCACTCGGCGGTGCGTCAGTACCCGCCTTGTGGCCCGTGCAATCTCGTTTTCGGCGGCTGGCCTGTGTTCCCGGAATACGATCTCGAGATGTACGGCTGCCGCCACACCATTGATGGAGCTATGGCCCACCCGTGATATGAGCATGACGGACCGATTACGACGAACAGAAACCAAAGCTGAATCAATGTGTCAGCGAATGACGGACACGCAGGACAACTGCCGCCAGCAGCAATGCAACAGACGCCGTTAGAAACCAGGAAAACAACGATGGCCCATGCGGCGTTGCGTCAAGCGGGACCATTCCATCGTTCTCAAGTCGTAGCAACTCTGCAGCAGCAAGTCGGCGCTGTTCATCCGCGATGCGGTCAAGTTCGCTGGCTGTTCCCGAAACATACTGGCGCGGCCTTGACGCGCTCCGACTATCAATGACAACCGTTCCGGGAGGGACGGCGACAACGAATCTTTCATCGGCGACCGGATGATTCACGGAAATGTCAGTGACGGTGACCTGATGCCTGCTGTCAGCGAATTTTCCTCTCGTGAGTGCAACATGGTCCTGCACAGTGACAAACAGCGGCACGATACGGTTGTCTCGTGTCGGATCACGGCACGTCGTAAACTCCGTAACTGCAACTTCCCAGGATCGTTCGGTTGCGTTCTCAAGTTGTTGCCAGTCAACCCGAATTCGACGAGGCAGATAGCTGTTTCCCGGATCAAACCAGGCCGAATATCGGCAACGACCGACAACACCGAAATCCACTTTCACACAATCGTGCCCCGCGACAGATTCAACTCCCACCACAGTTGCCTGCCGCTGACTCAGCAAATCTACAAGGCTGAGGTCGGTACCCGGAAGGCTTCGGCCAAGAAAGTCATCCGGCTTGGGCAGCCCGGAGAAGGTGTTGTCGCCGCCCGAATGCACGCGATAGGCCGGTACGGTTCCATCCCTGCCACTCCATGTCACGGTGTGCGTGTCCCGCCCGTCAAACAAATGCCGGCTTCGCTTCGGAAGGTCCGGCGAACCTTCGACAGCGACCGCCTTATCGGCATTGATTTGCATGCCGCGCTGAACCCAGACGACGGTCGTACTCTCTTTCCGGTCCCCGTCATGGTCCTGATGGTCAAGCGATGCATGATACGAATCGAATGAAGCAATTTGCGCTTCAATGGAATCGATCGACTCAACCTGATCGGTGTATGCAGCCCGAATGAGCTCTAGCGAAGGGACATCCGAAGACGTCGGCACCATCGATGATGCCACCGCAGTCAATGCAACGAACACGGCGTGGAAGGGCATGATTCAGGCTCCCTTTCGGTCGGCCGATTTGCCAAATGCCATCCTGTTCCATCATTCAGAATAACATTCAGGGGGGGGCATGGAACCCCGTGCTGTGAGAATCTCAGGAAATCCGGGATTCAATCCTTTCGGATTCCGTGGCTTCAAAACGCACGCCGTTTGACATCAGCCAATGAACGCGCGACACACTCAATCTACAGACATGAAGATGCTGAGTCGGCTGTGGTAACGTTGCCGGACGGAGTTTGCGGACCGACTCCCCCGCTTTGAATGCAAGCGTTTGCGGCGTCACAGACGTCGTCTTGCCGGCTCCGTTGACACTTCCAGACACGCGGCCGCGTCGATGTTGCCGCCGGAAATAATCAGGCCGACTCGCCGGTTTCGAAAGCGTTCCGGATGCTGCATCACGCATGCCAGCGGGACGGCTCCGGACGGTTCCACCACCAGCTTTGCTTCGTTCAGCAGCATCCGGGTCGCGGCAAGAATGCTGTCTTCCGACGCCAGCAGGATCTCGTCAACCTGTTCGTGAATGATCGGGAACGTGATTGATCCCAGCGCCGTCCGCAGGCCGTCGGCGATTGTGTCGTATCGAGTCGGCTGCTGGATTTGTCCGCTGCTGAGACTTCGAAACGCATCGTCTGCCAGCGCGGGTTCGGCGGCGATGACCCGGATATCCGGACGAACGGACTTTACGGCGATCAGGGTTCCCGACAACAGACCGCCACCGCCGACGGGCACCACGATGACATCCAGTTGACTGGTCTGTTCCAGCAGTTCCAGCGACGCGGTTCCCTGCCCGGCGATGACATTGACATCGTTGAACGGATGCACGGGGACAGCACCCGTCGCGTCGATGATCTTCTGAGCCGCCGCTTCGCGCGACGCGGAATCGGGCTCACAGAATTCCGGTTCGACGCCCAGCTTCCGCACGGCTTCGATCTTGATGGCTCGCGAGTTGCGCGGCATCACAATGCGGGCCGTGATGCCTCGCAGTTTCGCCGCGCGAGCCACCGCCGCCGCATGATTGCCCGACGAATGAGCGACAACTCCCCGCGCCGCGTCTTCATCCGTCAGCGAAAGCACGGCATTGCAGGCACCGCGAGCCTTGAACGCTCCGCCGTGCTGCATGTTCTCGCACTTGAAGAACAACCGCGCACCAAGCTGTTCATCAAGCTCGGGAAAATCCAGTACCGGCGTGCGAATGACGAAATCGCGAATACGATCCGCGGCAGCGTGGATGTCAGTGAGGTGGAGCATAGTGAATCGTAAACAGGGAATAGTAAATTGTTCCGGCCCCATCCGCACGGCACGGCCGAGTCTGATCGAAACTGTACGACATACTATTCACTATTCACTATTCGCTATCTCACTATTCTCCATTCACTGCCGCCGGCTGGCCGCCGATGGCCACGCCCTGGCCTGGCTGACCGTTCGTCTGACCATTGTTGCCGGGCTGCTGCGGCTGTTGCTGCTGTGGTTGTGCCGTGCCCAGGGCCTGTGACAGCTTTTCGTGAAGCAGTCCGATATCGACTGTCGGGCCGACTCTGACCACCTGCATCGACGCTGACGACAGCGCGGCCTTGTCGAGTTCTTCGATCATGGCTTCGATGGTGTCCATCAGCGCGGCCGTGGATGAGACAATCAGAGTATTGCTGTTGGGGTCGACGCCGATGGAAATCAGACCTTTGAACCGAATGGGATTTTCGTCATCTCCGCCGTCGCCGCCTCCGCCGTCGAAGTACGAGATGACTCGCGTTTCCCGCTGTTCTCCTTCGTTCTTCTGCAGTGCCTTGTCGTTGGAACTCAGCAGGTCGCGGAAGACGTCCTTGACGGCGTTCGCAACAGTTTCCGCCTTCGCGTTGTCCAGTTTGAACAGTTTTGTGACTCGCATGGACCGCGTGTCGGCTGGTTCCGGGACGTCGTAAATTTCTATCAGTTCCTCGATGGTCTGCATCTGGCGAGCGTCCGCGTCCCGCACCAGAATCGTGCTGGTGAAATTGTCGTAGATGAACTGCGGCTGACGACGGCGAGACAGGCTGTGGTTGCCCCGGACCTTCTTTTCCGTCGGCCGATATCCGTACCACGGATCGTACGACATGGACGATTCGGTCTGAGCTTCCGCTTCGAAGTATTCTTCCAGACTAAGCGTCACCCAGGACGCCGTGGCATATTTCAGCGTAAAGACTTTGTAGTTTCGCGCTGGCCTGGCGACCTGCCGCATCAGGTCTTCCATGTCGTTCAATGCGCTGATGTCCTCACTGCTGATCATCAGGCGACCGTCTTCCAGCAGCGAGAACCTGATCGGCGCGTCGGCGGAATTTCTTCGGGGCGGCACGTCCGCGGGAAACTCGCCCCCCGCCGCGTCGTCGTCCGCCAGCATCGCAAAGAACGCATCGGCAGACGGCGCCGCGCGACGGGAGCCGGATGCGGTTGATGCCGACGTGACGGGGATCGTGATCGGCCGCAGGTCTTCGATCGCACCGTTCGCCGTGGTTACCGGTGTCGAACCGCCGTTGACGCGACGATTGTCTTCCGGCGCTGCATCGTCACCGGATTCGTTGTTGATCGCTTCGGGCAGGTCGAATTTCAGTTCGTTGTTGCGGCGCCAAAGCTGCTGCAGCTTTCGTTTCAGAAGTTCCGGATCTTCGCCGGGAGAAAGTTCAAACACGCGCAGCCCGTCGTCGCGCTTGTTGGGATCGGGAAGTTCTCCCAGCTTTTGCAGCAGGCTTTTGATTTCTTCCATTTCGACGCTGTTGGCATACACCAGCAGGCGATTTTCCTGCAGATCCGCGTCGATCCTGAAGCCGGCGTCTTCCTTTTCTTCCTGCTGCTGCATTCCATAGTAGTAATAGCCGTAGTTGCGAGACCTGCTGCGGCTGTTGTCGTCTTCTTCTTCCGGGCCCATCAGCATTCGAATCGTGCCGGCGACATATTCGGCGTCGAGCCGCCGCAGCGGAATGACGTCAAATGACCGGCCGGACTGGTCCAGGCGATCAACCAGCGTGGTGATCGTCAGGTGATCCGCCAGACTTGCCCAGGCAACGATCGATTTCTTCTTGTCGTCAACCTTCAGCACCGTGCCGGGATCGAGATCGCCGAGTTCCTGCAGCAGGTCGGCCAGAGTCTGCGGGTTGATGGTTTCCAGCCGGTACACCTTCATGCGACTGATGTTCTGCAGCAGCGAGTTCGTTGCTTCGCCGGGCACGTCGATCTGTTCAATCGCCTTTTCGATGATTGCCATCTGATCCGGCGCGGCCTGGGCCAGAATCATGTTTTCGCGCTGATTCAGTACCAGCCGTGTTTTGACCGGTTCACGAGACCCGGCACCACCGCCTTTGCCGGCGGCGTTTTGCATCTGTTGCTGCATCTGCTGCATCTGCTGCTGCATTTGCTGTTGCATCTGACGCATCATGTTGCCGTCCATCCCGCCGCCGCCACCGCCGCCACCGGCGCCGCCTTCCTTGTCAATGCCCAACAGGCTGTACAGCAGATCGATGACTTCGTTGGCTCGGCGATGTTCCAGGCGAAAGGTCCGGACGAGTTGTTCCTGGCCGTCGTCGGACTGTTCGGACTGAATGATGTTGCGAATGTCTCGCAGGCTGCCCGCCGTGTCGACGATTTCCAGGCGGTTCGTGCGGCTGAGCTTGTGGATCTTGCCCGCACTGCTCAGCAAAGGCTTCAGTTCTTCGACGGCTTCGTCGGCGATCAGCCAGTCCAGGTCAAACGACACCTTCACCATGGAATGATCCGGCAGACTGTCAAGTTCTTCCGGTTCGACTCGCCGCACCAGAGCCGGATTCAGATCGGCTGTTTTCACAACGCTCAGAATTTCGCCGTCCAGCAGCATGGCGTATCCGCGAGACAGCAGGTGACGATTCAGCAGATCACGTGCTTCGTCCAGCGTATAGGCGCGCGTGGTGGTCAGGTTCAGAAAGTCGCCGGGAAGTTCCTGCCAGTCGAGCGACAACTGAGATTCATCGGCCAGCCATTGAAGCACGGTTTGCCAGGGCTGCCCGCGAAGATTGAAACGAATCCGGCCGGATTCCTCTTTGACCACTTCATCTGCAATCGACTGAGCCGGCTGTTCTGTTTTGGACGGACGCTTGATGGCTTCCGGAGTCCCTGTCGCGGCGTCCTTCTTACCGTCTTTGGATTCGCCGGGGGACTTGTTCGCATCGCCCGGCGTCGCTGACGGCGGCTGTCCGTTCTGACCGGGTGCGGTCGCCGGAGACGCCGGCTGGGCGTTCTGCGGACTCGCCGCGGCCGGCGTTTCAACGGCAAACGCCTCCTGCCCGACCACCTTCGCTGCCGGACATACGCAGCACAGGCACAGCCAAAGCACCGCGACGCCGCAATTCAGAATCCGCCGTGACGAACGATTGAACAGAATGCCGGACGTGATTGAAGACATGAGCGATTCTTTCCAGGCGTCGATTCCGTTCCCAAAGTCGTAGTCAGGCTCGGCGGACGACCGTGGCGGCAGTTACTTCCGGAAACTCCGGAACCGCCTTCCAGCCGTCGAATGAACGTGGTGCCGCCACCGCGTCCGGTGTCCAACAGTCACGTGATTCAAAACAGAATGTCTTTTGTCTACAATGTCGCAGTTCAGAACCGGAATTACAACGTTATTCTGGTACTCGGCGGGCGTGGAAGATTTCACCATTTGATGCTCCATCCCGCCGCGGAGCTGGTGTTTGTCAGGCCAGGCTCTGGCAAAACAGCCCAATACTCCCCCGCAGGACATCGTGCGGCCGACTGTCCGGGTTCCACGAATCGCGACAGCAACGTTTCGACAAACGAATCAGGATACCACCCGGACGCACAACCGGACTGTTCCGCAACTTCGACAACCACGCCTGGAACCGAAGACTGACGTCGGGCCGAACGCGTGTCCCGCATCAATTCCCGCAACTTTCGATTTATCACTTCCTGTTTCCTTCACCACTTCCTGTTAACTGAGTCCTTCCCATGCTTAACCTGACCGGACGCGGCACGGCACACACTTGCAATGGTACGACCAGGCGTGACTTTCTGCAGGCGGGCGTTCTGGGAGCCGCCGGGCTTTCGCTGCCGCAGTATCTGGCCGCCAAAGAACACGGAGCCGTTGATCCGGCGAAGGACAACCGCTCGTGCATCATGATTTTCAACCTGGGTGCTCCCAGCCAGCTTGACACGTTCGACATGAAGCCGGACGCACCGGCGGAAGTGCGCGGTCCGTTCCAGCCGATTTCCACCACCGCCGATTTTCAGATTTCTGAAATCTTTCCGAAGCACGCTCAGATCGCCGAACACTTTTCGCTGGTCCGATCCGTCCATCACACCGGAGCCGCCGTGCATGATGCCGGCTGGCAAATGATGCAGACCGGCCGGCAGTTCACCGGCGGTGTCGACTCGCCTCACGCCGGAGCCGTCCTGGCGTATCGCAAAGGCCGACGCACCGATCTGCCGCCGTTTGTTGTGCTGCCCGAAACCATGGGCCGAGGCGGCGGCAATCTCCCCAACGGCCAGGCCGGCGGTTTCCTCGGCAAGGCCTATGATCCGTTCGCACTGATGGCGGATCCGTCGCAGCCGAACTTCAAAGTGCCCGACCTGCTGCCACCGGAAACGATCGGCGAAGTTCGCCTGGACCGCCGTCGAAAACTGCGAGACCTGATCGACGAAACGGTCGACGTCTTCGAAGCCACCGAGAACGCTCAACTGCTGGACGACAACTTCAAGGCCGCGTATCGCATGATGACCAGCCCGCAGGCTCGCGATGCGTTCGATCTTTCGAAGGAACCGCAGTCCGTGCGAGACCGCTACGGCATGAATCGCTTCGGCCAGTGCTGCCTGCTGTCGCGGCGACTGATCGAAGCCGGTGTGCGATTTGTCACGATCAACACGTTTCTGACCGTGTTCGACGAAATTACCTGGGACATCCACGGATCAAAACCGTTCACATCCATCGCCGGCATGCGCGACATCGTGGCCCCGATGTACGACCAGGCGTATTCGGCTTTGATCGGTGATCTTGCCGAACGAGGCATGCTGGGCGACACGCTGGTCTGCAACGTGGCGGAATTCGGCCGGACTCCGAAAGTCAACCCCGCCGGAGGCCGCGACCACTGGCCTCAATGCTTCACCTGCTACTTCGCCGGCGGCGGCGTACAGGGCGGTCGAGTCGTCGGAGCCAGCGATCCGATCGGCGGAGTTCCCGCGGATCGACCCGTACAACCCGCCGATGTCGTCGCCACGATCTTCCGCAGCGTCGGCCTGAACCTCGACAGCCACCTGCCCGGCCCCGCCGGCCGCCCGTTCCCGCTGGTCGACATCGGACATCGGGATATTCATGAGCTGTTCTGAAATCGTGCGTGGAGAGATCTGAAATCTCAAATGGTAAGCCGCCATGAAGTACAAACGCTTCGAAGACCTGCCCGTCTGGAACGACGCGGCTGGTCTCGCGGCGAAATTGTTTCCGTGGACTGCTCAGACCGTCTTCCGCGGCCCTGGCGATCTGGCCAATCAAATCCAGCGCTGCCCTGTCGATTTCCAATAACATTGCCGAAGGCTTCGAACGCAGTACCACCAATGAACTCCTGCCGTTCTTGTACTACGCTCGCGGGTCCGCCGGGGAAGTGCGTTCGATGCTGTGTGTCATGGACCGCATGTCGAGTTCACCAATTTGAAATCTGAAATCTCAGATCTCAAATCGACCTGCGAATCCATCTCCCGACACCTCCGCGGCTGGGCGGACAGCCTGCAGAATTCCAACATCAAAGGCCAGCCTCCTGACAAACGATTCGCGCGCTTGCGGAAACAGCAGCGACGTCAATCCGCCTTCCACCAGCATCGAGACCATGAACAGGGAACGCGAAGAACAGCACATGAAGAAGCTGGAAGAATCGCGAAAGCAGAAAAAGTCTGAGTAGGGTTGAGATCTGAGATTTCAGATTTGAAATTTGAGATTTCAGAACTGAAATCTCAGATCCGCACAAGCGTTCCTCAATTGTCACATGTACGACTTCCCACCCAACCGCATTCTCGCCGACACGCCCTGGCCGACGCTGCTGATGCACGGGGTGCTGATAGCGATTTGCGCTATCGGATTCTGGACGGCCATCCGGCAGCGTTGGAAGAAGCAAAACAGGTTTCCCTGCTGGGATTTCGTGCTGTTTACCGTGGGATTTCTGCTGGTTTGGCTGCTGAGTACGCCGGTCGAAAACAAAGGCATCATCCTCGGCTACGGCGGAGTCGTGTTCTTGATTGCCGTCGTGGGTTCTGCCTGCGGAAACGGATGGTTCTCGACCAACCCGGTCTCGGCTTTGTTCTGCCTGATACTCCTGGCAATGATTGCATTGGTGGTTTCTCCGGCAGTTCAGTCTGACGGAAGCCCGAGCCGCCGAACGGCCTGCAAGAATAACATTAGGCAGCTCGGACTTGCGTTTCATGTCTTCCACGATTTCCACGGCCAGTTTCCCTCGGCGTCTGGCGGCTTACCCAATGCTGATCGGACGGATCCTCCTGTCAGTTGGCGTGTCATCACGCTGCCATATGTCGAACACTCACCGCTGTTTGAGCAATACGACCGCTCGCAGCCGTGGGATTCCGCTGCCAATATCCGATTTCAATCGCGACGAATAGAAGTGTTGTGTTGCCCGTCTGATCCGCGAAACACGGACCGCGGTTCCACAGAGCAGCCGTATTCGTACCCAACGTCCTACACCGTCCCCACCGGCGACGGCACGATTTTTGGTGATCCGTCGGGACCGGCGTTGTCGCTGGACGAAATCACCGATGGGACGTCTAACACGGTCATGGTCGTTGAAGCCTGCGGGACGGACATCGTCTGGACGGAACCCCGCGACCTGGACGTCACGAAAACTCCGCTGGGCGTCAACTTACCTGGTTCGCAGCCAGGACAATCAGACGGCTTGCTTTCCAGCTACCACACCACCGGAGCACACGTCGGGATGGCCGACGGTTCGGTCCGGTTCATGTCGAAAGACATTGATCCGCAGGTGCTGAAGAAGCTGACGACCGCAAATGCCGCGGACGGACCGGTGGAAGACTGGTAGCCGGCGAGTTCACAACAACTGGAATTCCGTCGGCCGTCACGTAAACTCCGCGACGGAATGAAGACCGAACCTCGGCTGCTGCCTTCTTCGCTGGCTGAGCTTGTTCCGCTGGTCGCCGCTGCTCCCGGATCACCACTGCACCACGGAAACAACAGATTGGATTAGCTATGAACACGGACCTTGAACGTCGCGTCAGCGTCATCGAAAAGGAATTGTCCGACATGAAGTAGTTGCAGGGTTCTCCGCGGCAGGCAAAGGACTGGCGGACGACGTTCGGAATGTCCCGAGACGACGCTGGCTTCGAAGAAATGATCCGTCGTGGACGTCAGGTACGTCAACAGGATCAACAGGGTTCGCAGGACGCATCGTAGCGATGCTTGTGCTTGATACCGACCATCTCATTGAACTCGATCGAGCTTCCGAAGCGGGTGCCGTTCTGCGGGAAAAACTCGAACAATCCAACCAGAACATTGCCACGACCATTATATCTGCGGAAGAACAGTTCCGCGGATGGCTTGCGCAGATTCACGGTGAACCGGATCCTCACAGGCAGATTGCGGCGTACGAACGACTGAATGGCAGGATTGAATTCTTTGCGGCCTGGAATGTTCTGCCATGGACCGTGACTGCTGCCGACAAGTTCACAGAACTGCGAAAATCGCGTGTTCGAATCGGGACGATCGACCTGAAGATCGCCAGCATCGTTCTGGCAAATGACGCGATTCTGTTGTCTCGCAACGTCCGTGACATTGACAAGGTCCCGGGCCTGCGATTCGAAGACTGGCTGTCCTGACTTCTGTTCACCGGCCGTTGTGAGAGTTGCCGCGCGAGGAGCCGTTCGATGTACGACTTCCCACCCAATCGCGTTTTCGCCGACACGCCCTGGCCAACGCTGCTGATGCACGGGGTGCTCGTGGCGATCTGCATCGCGGGATTCTGCCGAGTTTTGCGACAGCGGGCAGTGCCGCGCAAGCAACCTCATCTGCTTTGGTCGCTTCTGGCCATCGCCGCCGTTCTGATGCTGATCCGCGAATTCTTTGCAGTGGAACGCCTTCGCCCCGCCGTCATCGGTTATTCATGGTTCGGAATCCTGTGTGGAGTCATCGGCGCGGTCCGTGCGAACGCCGCAACGTCCAAAGGAGTTAAATCCGATAGCCTGCCGGGATCCGTTGGCTGTGTCGTGATACTTGGCCTGATGCTGCTGGTTTTTCTGCCGGTAGTCCAGGGTGTAAGACAACGTCCTTCATCGCAACAGCATCAATGTCGGGCAAACATGAACCACCTGACACTGGGCATGTTGAACTACCGAGCAGTATCCGGAACCCTGCCGTCCGCGAGCGGCCTGCGAATGGAAGATGGAATGACAAGTCCTCCATTGAGTTGGCGTGTGGCAATCCTGCCGCAGATTGATGAGACGCAATTGTTCAACGAATACAGCACGTCGCAGGCATGGGACTCGGCGGCCAACGCGCGATTGCAATTCCAGCGCCCAGATCACTACGTCTGTCCGGCAGCGGATTTCTACGCCGACGGTGATCCAAATGAGCCGCTCCTCACGTCCTACATCGTCCCCACCGGCGACGGCACGATTTTTGGTGATCCCTCGGGACCGGCGTTGTCGCTGGACGAAATCACCGATGGGACGTCTAACACGGTCATGGTCGTTGAAGCCTGCGGGACGGACATCGTCTGGACGGAACCCCGCGACCTGGACGTCACGAAAACTCCGCTGGGCGTCAACTTACCTGGTTCGCACCCAGGACGATCGGACGGATTGCTTTCCAGCTACCACGCCACCGGAGCACACGTCGGGATGGCCGACGGTTCGGTCCCGTTCATCTCGGAACACATCGATCCGCAGGTTCTGAAAAAGCTGACGACCGCAAATGCCGCGGACGGACCGGTGGAAGACTGGTAGCCGGCGAAGTTCACAACAACTGGAATTCCGTCGGCCGTCACGTAAACTCCGCGACGGAATGAAGACCGAACCTCGGCTGCTGCCTTCTTCGCTGGCTGAGCTTGTTCCGCTGGTCGCTGCTGCTCCCGGATTTGCGGATGTTGTTTACACTCTAAAGACCGGAAACAGTGCGGCGATTGACGGAGCCTGGGGGGCATCGTGCGCGCTGAGCGTGGCGGCTCTGGCGAATGACAGCCCGGACGGATTGCTGCTGGTGGTGGTCCCCGGCATTCGCGACATCGATGACTTCGCCGATCAACTGGCCGAATTCGCGGGACCGGACGGCGACATTCGCAGCTTTCCCGCGTGGGAAACACTGCCCGACGAACATGACGTGACCGACACCGTGTTCGCCGCCAGGCTGGGAACGCTGCGGTCGCTGGCGAAAAGTCGAGAGTCGAGTGTTGAGAGTCAGGAGCAGCAAGCCTCCCCTGAATCCTCGATCCTGAATCCCGAATCCTGCCCCATCATTGTCACGTGTCTGCCGGCGCTGCTTCAGCCGGTCCCCGCTCGCAGCGACATCGCGGAGGCGACGCGCACGATTCAGGTCGGTGACGACCTGGAGCTGGATTCGCTGCTGGACTGGCTGCTGGAACGCGCCTTTGAACGCGTGACGGCCGTGGAACTGCCGGGGGAATTCTGCATTCACGGCGGAATTCTGGACATCTTTCCGCCGACGGAACGCGACCCGATTCGCATCGAATTGTTCGGCGACGAAGTCGAATCGATCCGGCGTTTCGACGTCGAATCGCAGCGGCGGCTGGAAGACATCTCGCAGATAGCCGTCACCGCCACTCGTCCCGTCAAACCGCCGGACAAGCCGGAACCGGGCGACAGCCTGCGACCTCACGCAGCGATCGCGTCACACACAGAATCGCTGATTGATTCGCTGCCGAAGAAGACCGTCGTCGTGCTCAGCGACATGGCCCAGGCAATCAGCGAAGGCAAGCTGTACCTGCAGCGGCTGGAGAATCCGCTGGGCATGTTCAGCGTTGATTCCACGATGGCTCGGCTGACGAAGTTTCCGTCCGTGACCATCGACGCTCTGGGCGCCGACAGCTTTGAAACGTCCTGTCACCTGAAGATCGAAGCCGTTGAACGCTTCGCCAGCTCGGGCCGCGACGCTCTGACGGAACTTGCCGAATCGCTCAGCCCCCAGGATCGGGTCCTGCTGTCCTGCCACAACGAAGGCGAACGCGATCGGCTGACGGAACTTATCGCGGAACTCGATGCCGAAGACGGACTGCAGATTCGCGATCGCATCGGGCTTTGCGTCGGCCAGGTGCAGCGGGGCTTTCGGTTTCTGGAACACAGCCTGGTTGTCATCAGCGACAACGAACTGTTTTCGCGAGCTCCCGGGCGAAAGATCCACCGCCGCCGTTCGGCCGACACCAGAGCGATCGACAACTTTCTGGACCTGAAGGACGGCGACCTGGTCGTTCATGTCAGCCAGGGAATTGCCCGGTACCGCGGCATGGCTCTGATGGATCGCGACGGCGAAAAGGAAGAACACCTGCTGCTGGAATTTCGTGATCAGTTGATCGTCTATGTTCCGGCGTCGCTGATTCATCTGGTGCAGAAATACATCGGCCCGGCAAAGACGACGCCGCAGCTTTCCAAATTCGGCGGCACGTCGTGGGACAGAAAAAAGGGCCAGGTGGCTGACGCTGTTACCGACATGGCCGCGGACATGCTGAAGCTGCAGGCGGAACGCAACGCGAAGCCCGGCCTGGCAAGCCAGCCGGATTCTCACATGCAGCAGGAATTCGAACAGGCGTTTCCCTTCACCGAAACTCCGGACCAGGTCACTGCAATCGCCGACTTCAAGGAAGACATGGAACGCAGCCGCCCGATGGATCGCCTGATCTGCGGCGACGTGGGGTTCGGAAAAACCGAAGTGGCGCTGCGAGCCGTCTTCAAGGCCGTTGACAACGGCCGGCAGGTGGCCGTGCTGGTTCCGACAACCGTGCTTGCCGAACAGCACTACCGCACGTTTCGCGAGCGGATGGCGGAATTTCCCGTCACCGTTGAAATGCTGTCACGGTTTCGGTCCGCTTCGGAACAAAAGGAAATCATCCGCAAACTTGGCACCGGAGAAATGGATGTCGTCATCGGGACGCACCGCCTGGTGTCAAAGGATGTGAAGTTCAAAGACCTCGGGCTGCTGGTGATTGACGAGGAACAGAAGTTCGGCGTTAAGGTCAAGGAACGGTTGAAGCATCTGAGGCTGGAAGTCGACATTCTGACGCTGACCGCCACGCCGATTCCCCGCACGCTGCACATGTCGCTGCTGGGAATTCGGGACATCAGCAGCCTGACGACTCCGCCGCGAGACCGTGTGCCGATTGAAACGCGGGTCGGCCGCTTCGACGGATCGCTGATCCGCAGCGCGATCGTCCGGGAACTCAACCGCGGCGGCCAGGTGTACTTCGTTCACAATCGAGTTCACGATATCCACGAAGTTGCCAGCCGGATTCGTTCCATCGTCCCGGAAGCATCGCTGACGATCGCTCACGGCCAGATGCACGAAGACGAACTGGAAGCCGCGATGATGGACTTTGTTACCGGCAAAGCCGACATCCTGCTGGCCACAACAATCATCGAAAGCGGACTGGACATTCCCAACGCCAACACGATGTTCATCCATCAGGCGGAGATCTACGGGCTGGCTGATCTGCACCAGCTTCGCGGTCGTGTCGGCCGCGATCGTCATCGAGCCTACTGCTATCTGCTGTTGGAGGAAGGTCGTGTCGTCACCACAAAAGCCACCAGACGACTAAAGGCCATCGAAGAATACAGCGAACTGGGCGCCGGTTTCCGGATCGCCATGCGCGACCTGGAAATTCGCGGCGCCGGCAACATCCTGGGCACGGAACAAAGCGGCAACATCGCCGCCGTGGGTTACGAACTGTACTGTCAGCTATTGGAAAACGCGGTCCGCACGCTGAAGAAGCAGCCGCTGCGGTATCAGACTCACGTCAAAATCGAACTGCCGGTTTCGGCCTTCCTTCCCGACCGCTACATCCCGGAACAGAAGCTGAAGATCGAAATCTATCGCCGGTTGTCTCAGGCCAATTCGCTGCAGCGGCTGAATGAACTGGATGAGGAACTTCGCGACCGCTTCGGACCGGTGCCGTCTTCGGCAAAGCGCATGCTGCGGCTTCGGGAACTGAACCTGCGAGCACTGTGCTGGAAGATCGAAAACATCCACCTGGAAGACGGATACGCCGTGTTTCGTTACCGGGACATGAAGCTGGTCCGCATGCTGAGTCACCTGCACCAGGGCCATCTGAGAATCGTCGATCAGCACGACGCGTACTGGCCTCTGGAAGCTCGCGAAGACGACGGCGGCGCCGTTCTGGAAGAACTGATCGCCGCGTTTTCAATCGCCGAACCGCCGGTCCCGGAAACGGAGTGACCGCGGGGCACCGGGCGCTGAATCACGACAGCTATACCCCGAGCGGGGCAAATTGAGGTATTCGGGCTCGCGGCATGAAAAGGTGCAAAAAGCATCAACGTTCGCCGCGGCCTGTATAAATCACGACGACTGAACAATGGCAGCGCTACTTCGTCGCAGGAACGATTCGCGACTGACGGAAGGGCAGGAATTCGGCCGATGCACGGCGACTGCTTCGAACACGTCGGTCGGTGTCCAGGAACGAGAACGATGTCCGGTAGGCAAACGTCAGCATTCGCGGGGGCCGCGGCGGATTGATGGCTGCGCCGGCAGACGATTCGTTTCCGCTGCGCGCGGTTTCGGAGGCAGGGAACGTGGCTTCCTGAATCTGCGTTCGGTCACCGAAGAAGTCGATCGTCACGTCAACTTCGGCGGGCAGAGCCGGCAGCCGTCGACGCAGGTAACCGACCGCCTGGTCCTTGTCGCCGATAATGCGCAACATGTCTTCCAGTGACATGACCGCGTCCGGATGTCCGGCTTTCAGTTCGTCATAGAGGAACTTCCGCATTGTCGGCCGAAACGGGTCCGTATCGAGCACGCCGTCGCCCAGATCGAAGATGCCGTCGACAACCTGTGTGATTCGCAGGTCATGATTTGCTGCGTCGCGCTGCCAGTTTCGAACGGCGTCCGACACTGTGTTGTTCTGGCACAGCGTAAAGTAGCCTCCGACGCAGACGACGTGGCGTACCGACGTGAAGTCCAGTTCGAAGTGGCCGATGTCGGAACGAAGAAACGCGGTCGGCTGCCAGTCGTCATACAGATACAGCCATGCCGGGTTTTCCGAATTGTGCTGGTCGTGAAGATACAGCACGGGCAGTCCGTGCTGCTTCATCGTGGCCACGACGCGGTTCAGTCCCGGCCCGGTCCGCCGCAGCGGATCGAAGTGCCGCGAACTGTGAGTCGCAAAGGCCACCGTGTCGCTGGTGAGCTTCAGATCCGCGGCGTCGGTGAATTTCGGCTCCCAATCGGACACCGCGGAGGCGTCAAACAACGGCGTCGCCAGCGACAGCGTGATGGCGGAAACCAGGATGGTCGCGCAGGAAGGCATGGGGAAACAGTGACAATGGGGGCGGTCGTCCCGGCATCCATCTTTAGGGAAACGCGACCACCGGACGACTTTGGCAGCCCGGTTGCCTCCTGACAGCCGTGCAAAGCGACGTCAGATTATCCACGGCCGAGTCATTGTCCAGAGAATTCGTCCGGTTCGCAACGGCAGGCAGGATCATGGGTTTCCGACGTTTCGCCAACGAATTGAAGGCGGCCCGCGTAGGTCAGGCGGGATGAAGATGCGCCCGCGTTCGCGCGCTGTCGAATTTCCCAGGTGTTCGCCGGAACGGCTTGCTCCGAAACAGGTTACAGTCGGCGGGCGTGGCGGCAGACGCTGAGATTCGCTTCGCGGTGATCGCGACTTTCCGAAGGTATGAAGTGTGACAGATCCGATTGACGACCAGACGCAGCCAGAGTCGGCTTCCGACAATCCGAACGCCGGTTTCGGTGACACCGCAATTCCCGGGACGACGGGGATGTCGGATGCTCCCGAGGTATTTCGAACGGTGTCGGACACAACGGACACGGATGAACTGCCCGACGAAGAAGAATTGACACCGGAGCTGGTGGAAGAAGAGGCCATCCGCGGCGACTTCATGTTGCGCTGGGCTGCGATCTTTCTGGCCGTGCTGTTCGGATTCTCCCAAATCAGTGACAGCCGCACGCTGGTTCACATCCGTTCCGGCGAAAGGATGCGCGAAGCCGGTTTTCTGCCGGAACGTTCGGATACGATGTCGTTTGTGAATGAAGGGGCTCCCGTTTCGAACGTCAGTTGGCTGTTCGATCACGCTGTCAGCGCCGCGTATTCCGCCGGCGGCGCGAACGGGCTGACCTACTTCAAGGTCGCGGTCGCGGCCATTATGGCCTATCTGCTGTCGCGGATTTCCGTGCCCGGACTGCCGACATGGTGGGGTTCAATCTGCGGCGTGATGGCGATTGCCGCGGTGTCGTGCGACCTGGTGCCGATTACCGATCTGGCGACGCTGCTGGGTATGGTGCTGCTGCTGCGTCTGCTGCATCTGCATCGCGACGGCCGTGCGACCGGGCTGTTGTGGAAGATCCCGCTGCTGATCGCCGTCTGGGCGAACTTCGATCCGCGAGCCTATCTGGGTGCGGTCGCTGTCCTGCTGTATGGCCTGGGTCACGAATTGATTCGACGGCAGGACGCCGTGGCTCCCCAGTCGTCGGCGACACTGCTTCCGGTCGCCGGCCTGTCGATCGCTGCTTTGCTGGTGAATCCGTTCCCGATGGCGTCGCTGACATCGGCGTGGACGATCTACACGGTCGACTATCCTTCCCTGCAGACTCTGAATCCTCTGAATGAACGCACGGTTTCGCTGCTGGACGGACGGACCGAATACTTCTCCATGACCAACATGCAGGTCTATGCGGGATTTGAATTGGCCTACGTGGCGGGACTCGCGCTGCTGCTGGTCGCGGTGTGCGTGCTGTTCATTTCGCGAGACCAGCGAGAACTGCCATGGCTGGTGCTGCTGGCCGGATTTTCGGCGCTGGCGGTGATCCGGCTTCACGACCTGGCTCCCGCGGCGCTGGTGGCCGCAGTCGTCGCGACAACGGTGGCACAGCGATGGTACCGACAGACGTTTCCGCAGGAGTACACGATCGATCCCAAAGAGGTCCTGTTCAGCCGCGGCGGACGTGCGGCGACAGTGTTCGCCTTTGCCGCGCTGGCATTTCTGACGGTTGCTGACCGGCTGCCGACCAGATCCGCGGTGGGAATGGGCTTTGAACCCGACCTGGCGACGACAATGACATCGCTCAGCCAGCAGTTCGAATCACTGCCGGACGACGCCCGCATTCTGCATACCCGCCCCGAACAGGGAGACCTGCTGATCTGGAACGGCCGCAAGAGCCTGGTCGATTCCCGCATCACCCCGTTTGGCAGCGCGCGTGACGAAGATACGGTGATGGCAAAATACATCGCTCTGCGGGGCAACCTGCTGTCTCCCGACCAGACGATCGCGGCAGATACAGCGTCCGGCGCCACCAGTGAATGGATTCCGCAGTTCGAAGAATGGCAGTTGAAGTACGCGATTCCGCGTCTGGCGCCTCCCGGACTGCCCGACTACGATTCACTGGCCCGTCTGCGATTCGATCCGCACTGGGCCATGGTGACGCTGAACGGTTCCGGAGCCATGTTCGAATTTCTCGGACCGGACGTCACCACGAACGCTGACCCGGAAAATCCGCAGCAAACCCGCAGGGAACCGCTCAACCTGGCGAACGTTGCCTTCCGGGAAGCCAAACCGATCGAAGTCAGCCGCATCGATTTCGCTCAGGCCCCCGATTTCTATCAGAGGTATGTCTATCACAAGCGGGAGAACCGTCCGGCGCCGCTGCGAGCTGCTCAGCACTATCTGAACCTGATGAACATGTCGATGCGGTCGCTGAACGAAGCGATGGCTCTGCCGACAATGGCGATTCGCGGAGCAAGCGAAGCGCTGTTTCTGAATGCCCAGGACGCCGAAGCCTACAAACTTCTGGGCCTGGCCTATACACAACTGAGCCAGGTGGAACAGAACGTCGCACAAATGCTGGGCGGTGCGGCTCCGACGTCGCTGCGGTATCTGGAAGCCGTGATGGCTCTGCGACAGGCGGCTCTGCTGCGGCCGGATGATGCCGAAGTCTGGGAACTGCTGGCGGTACAATACGGACAGCAGAACCGGATCGAACTCGAATACGAATGTCTGGACCGCTACCTGACGCTGACGGAGGACATTCTGATCGTCGATCCGCAGCTTGAGGCCGTAAGAGAACAGCAATTCGTCCGGCTGGGAATGCTGAAGGAACAGATCGACAGCTACACGAAGCAGGTGCTTGATGGCATCGCCGCCCAGAAGTTTCCGGACCAGACCGCGGAACACGGAGCGGCGAAACTGGAGATCGCTCAGCAGGTCTCCAGCATGGGTTTCGTCCGCACGTCGCTGGACCTGCTGCGAGACAATATGGACGTGCTGGGCTCCATGCCCGAAGCCAGCATCCTGCGCGGTCAGATGCTGCTGGAAGTCGGGAAGCTGGAAGACGGGTACAACCTGCTGGCCGGAGTCGCCGGGATGGCTCGCGACAACCCGCAGCAGTACGCCGCCATTCCGTGGTACTTGCCCGTCGCTGCCAGCAACATCGCCAGGGGCAACTACGTCGATGCTGTCGGCGTCTGGTCGGACCAGGCAAAGCAGCTTCGGTTCTTCGTCGACAATCCGCAGGCTAATCAGGCTCTTCTGACCACGCTGCCGCTGCTGACGGAACCGCTGTCCAACGTTTCCGGCACAGCACCCGTCTGGCCGCTGATTCATCTGCAGCAGTGTCCGATTCCGCTGCAGGCCGTTCCCCGCAGCCAGGCGGAACCCCGCATGATGATGGCCATGGCGCACCTGGAAGCCGCCAACCTGGACACCGCTCGCGTGCTGCTGCAGGGGCTGATCGCCGAATGCGGCGACAGTGACTTCCGCCCGCTCGCATCGGCGTATCTCACACTGCTGCGCGACGGTGCCGATGAGTTCCTGAAAGAAGCGTCGCTGAACCAATGGGAACCCTGGACACTGGACGGCCCCGTCACCGTGCCGACGGCGACCGAACCAACCGATCAGCCGGAACCAACTGATCAGCCAGATCAGCCCGACACGGCTGTTCCGCCAGATCAGCCGGATCAAACCGATCAGCCGGATCCGTCCGACACGGCCGATGCACCTGCTGGCGAAGAACCCGCGCCGTAGCGTCCGTCAGTTACCGGTCAATACCGGCGTCCCAGCGGGAAAGCCGGCACAGGTCGCCGCCGATTTCAAACGCGCGGCAGGCGTCAGGGCGAAGGTCGTAGTGACGACAGCGACGCAGTGACCGGTCGTACCAGACGCACGGAACTTTGTCGAAGTGCTGATCCGCCGCAATGCGTTCCCGAACAGCGGCCAGCAATTCGTCGGGAACATTCTTCGCGGCTTCTTCGCCGGGCTGGAACGGTGGCACCGGCGTGAATTCACAGCACGCGCCGCAGCCTTCGCAGGATTCGATCAGCGGCAGAGCAATCGGCATTGTCCCTATTCGCCAACGGTGTTGAACATCCGGTCGCCGGCGTCGCCGAGTCCGGGCAGGATGAACCGCCGGTCATTCAGTTCGCGGTCGATCACACACGTGTAGATGATCACGTCGGGGAACCGTTCCGTCACCAGGCGGATACCTTCCGGAGCTGCGATGATCGACAGCATGACGATCCGGCCGACTCCCCATTCCCTCAGCGTTTCGATGGCCATGCAGGCGGAACCGCCGGTGGCCAGCATCGGATCCAGCAGCAGCGCCACGTCGGCGGGAGCACCCGCGGGCAGCTTGTCGTAATACCGCACCGGTTGAGCGGTTTGTTCATCGCGGTAGAAGCCCAGATGCCGGACCTCCACGTCGGGGATCAGTTCGGTGACGGCAGCCGTCATTCCCAGTCCGGCTCGCAGGATCGGAACCGCAGCGATGCGACCGGCCAGTTGCTGGCCCTGCATGGCTTCCATCGGCGTGGTAACGGCACAGTCTCGCATTCGCAGATCGCGAGTGGCTTCGGCCAGCAGCAGCAGCGACAGGATTTTCACATGCTGCCGAAACGCGGCCGGCGCGGTCGACACATCTCGCAGCATCGACATGTGATGCCGTACCAGGGAATGGTTGTCCAGAACATGAACGGTTTCAGGCCGCGGATTCACCATGGACGCACTTCACACCTGTCGTTTCACGCCGTCTTCTTCATAGGTCACCTGGTAAAGATCGCGCCGGCGATCGTTCCAGTTCTGCACCGATCCGGAGTCACGATGACGCTGCAGTTGCTCCAGGTCCAGGTCATGAATAATCAGTGTTTCCACATTGGGAGTACATTCCGCAGCGATGGCATCGCGAGCAAATTCGATATCCGCCGGCGTGAAGATGCCGGACTGCGCGTAATGAATGTCCGCGTTTTCCACAAACGGCAGGTTTCCCGTGCAGCCGGAGATTGCCACATAAAGATGGTTCTCCACACAGCGCGCCAGCGCACAATGACGAATTCTCAGGTACCCGTGGCGCGTGTCTGTATTGAACGGCACGAACACCATCCGGGCTCCCTTCTGAGTCGCGATCCGCGTGAGTTCCGGGAATTCGATGTCATAGCACACCTGGATGGCAATCAATCCGCAATCCGTATCGAACACTTCCACCTTGTGACCCGGACTGACGCCCCACCATTTCCGTTCACTGGGAGTCACATGGATCTTGTATTGTTTGCCGATCGATCCGTCACGACGAAACAGATACGACACGTTGTACAGTGTGTCATCCTCGACAACAAAGTGCGATCCGCCGATCACATTGACGTCGTACTTCACGGCCTGTTCGGTGAACAGTTCCAGGTATTGAGGCGTGAATTCGGCCAGTTGCCTGGCCGCCAGGCCCGGTCGTTTTGCTTCCACGCACGAAAGCAGTTCTGCCGTCAGCAGCTCCGGAAACAGCACAAAGTCGCTGCGGTAGTCCGACGCCGTGTCCAGGAAGAATTCCACCTGCTGAGCAAACGCTTCGAAACTGGCGATCTTTCGCATCTGCCACTGCACGACGCACAGTCGCACCGGTTCGGTCGGGTGGTGGAACCGGCGTTTGCTGGCCGGCCGGTGATCCAGGTTCTTCCACTCCAGAAATGTGGCATACCCGCGCGATGCCACGTCGGACGGAAAGTAGTTTGGAATCAGCCCCTGCACGGTAAATCCGTTTGACGTCTGAGCAGTCAGTACCGGGTCGTGCAGCGCCTTTTCCATAACGGCGTCGATGTATTCCCGGGCGGTGTATTCGTCGGCGTGTTCGCCATAGCCGGGAATGCGGCCGGCGATGATGATTCGTTCCAGGTTCTTCTCACGGCACAGTTCCTTCCGAGCATCATACAGCCGCCGCGAAAGCTTCATGCCGCGAAATTCCGGATCCACCATGATCTCAATGCCGTACAGCGTGTCGCCGTTCGGATTGTGATTTCGGATATATCCTTCGTCCGCGACGATCTTCCAGTTGTGCCATTCCAACTGCGGGTTGTATTCCAGGATCAGACTGCTGGCGGACGCCGCCAGCTTGCCGTCACATTCCAGGCAGAACTGGCCTTCGGGAAATATCTTCAGCTGACTTTCAATCTGATCGCGTCCCCACGGGTGCATGCCGGAAAGCACTTGCTGCATGTCAACTGGGTGCCATAGTCGTCGATCGTCAGGTTCCGCAGAACCAGATTCCATTCGTATTCCTTCAAATCGATGGGTTCAGACATGACGGTCGACTCGCGTGTTTTTCAGAAAGTCACCAACGAATCGGGGATTGACGTACAAGCTGTTCCCGCAATCCGGGCTGCAGCGTCGCTGTTCCGGAAATCGCCTGTTCGACGCTTTCCAGTTGACTCTTCAAACCGGCCAGAGTTTCCCGGACGCCGTTGACCACGTCGGCTGGAGCTTTATCGACGAAATTGGAGTTGCTCAGCTTCTTTTCGTGACCGGCGATATGGCCTCGAAGCCTTCGGCTTCCTTCTGTTTGCGGCTGAGTTCCGCTTCCAGATCGATCAGGCCTTCCAGCGGAATGTAGCCGTCGGCGTCCCCGAGTGAGCAGAACGTGCCGGATGCGCCGGGCCGGTTCACTTCCAGACCCGCGGCTTCGAGCATTGTGCGAGACAGGTTGTCGAACTGATCAGCAAATCGCCTGCATCTGTTCCGCGATCTCCGGCGAGCACTTCATGAACAGCTTCAGCGGTTCCTTCGGACTGATCTTGTAAATCGCCCGAACGTTGCGAACTGCCACAACCGTCTGCTGCAGCCGTTCAAACCGTTTTTCCAGGGCGGGATCACTCCAGTTCGTACCGAGTTCCGGCCAGGCAGCGATCATCACGCTTTCAACCGCGGCAGCCGGCTGTTGCAGGCCTCGCACGGGAGCAAGCTGATTCAGCATGTGCCACAGTTCTTCTGTAATGAACGGAGCAAACGGATGCAGCAGTCAGCAGCAAATGATCAGTCACGACGACCAGAACCCGCTGAGCCGTCGCGCGAGTCGCATCGTCCCGCAGCCGCGGCTTGACCATTTCCAGATACCAGTCGCAGAATTCGTTCCAGGTGAATTCACGAATCGTGCGCGAGTCGCCTGGTCGAACTGATACCGATCCAGCAGCGTCGTGACCTCGTTGGCGGTCGTTGCAAGACGGCTGAGAACCCAGCGGTCTTCCATCTGCAAGTCGGAATCGCTGACCGGGCCGGGTTCATAGCCTTCCAGATTCATGAACGCGAAACGGCAGGCGTTCCACAGCTTGTTGCAGAAGTTGCGACCGTAGTCGAACCGTTCGCTGACGATGCGAGCCACCGCGGCACCGTCATCCGGTTCGAACCACGGGCTGGGAAACTGGAAACGTCTTCTTACATTTCGCACACTTGATCGACGGCGTGGCTCCGCCCATCGGCTTCATTTCCTGATGCTCTTCGTCTGCGGCGTAATGGCTTCGCAGTGAGGACACTCATAGCCAACCGGCAGCCGGACGTCCTGAGTTTCCCCGGCCAGCGACGAAATCGTGAAGCGAACCGCATCGGTGCCGTACTTTTCGATCAGTTCCAGCGGATCGACTCCGTTGCTCTTTCGACTTCGACATCGTCTGTCCGGAGTCCATCCAGAATTTTCGGATGGATATAGACGTGTCGGAACGGAACATCGCCCATGTTGTACAGCCCGGTTACCACCATTCGGGCAACCCACAACGTGATGATGTCGCGGACGTGACCAGGACGGAGCCGGGGTAGAAGTAATCGAGAATGTCGTTGTGTTCATTTGAAATTTCAGATTTGGAATTTGAGATTTCAGAACCGGCCAGCGGCGGATTGTGTTCGGTATCCGGCCAGCCGAGCGTGGCGTGCGGCCAGAGGGCGGAGCTGAACCACGTGTCAAGGACGTCGGGGTCTTGCTCGAAACCGGCAGCTTCAAGCTGGCGTTCAATCTCTTCAGCACCGTCAGCGACACAGACCAACAGAATCCTTTGTCTCCCGGCATCACACCGTCGGCAACGACGGCCGCGACCTGTGACGATTCGCCAAACTCCGGTAGAGCGAACAGTCGCCCGTCGCCGTGTGCTGTTCGCCGTTGTTCCGTTGCCGTTTTCGACCAAATCGGAATCCGATGTCCCACCACAACTGGCGGCTGATGCACCAGTCGCGTTTTTTCACCGAGCCAGTCCAGGTAGGTTTTGGCATACCGCTGCGGAAAGATGTGCGGACTCGGCCGTCTTCGACCGCGTCCATCGCGGATTGAGCCAGTTCGTCCATTTTCACGAACCACTGATCGCTGAGATACGGTTCCACGGGAGCCTTGCTGCGGTCGCTGTGTTTGACGGGAATCTTCCGGTCTTCGACGCCTTCGAAATGACCGAGTTCCTCCATCTTTGAAACGATGGCCTTGCGCGCGGCGTAGCGGTCCATTCCGGCGAATTCACCGCCTTCGTTGTTGATGGTGCCGCCGGGGTTCAGGATGTTGATCATCGCCAGACTGTTTCGCAGACCGCAGGCGTAGTCGTTAGGGTCGAGCCGGTGTGACTCTTGACGGCTCCCGTGCCGAGTTCCTTATCCGCCAGCAATGCGTCGGCAATGACCGGAATCAGCCGTCCGTTCAGCGGGATGCGAACATTCTTGCCGAACACGTCGGCGTAACGTTCGTCTGTGGATGGACGCAGACCGCCGTGTCGCCCAGCATCGTTTCCGGACGTGTCGTTGAAAAACTGATCTTCTGCCCGGTCGGCTGGCCGTTGTCGTCCACCACCGATAGTTGAATGTCCAGAAGTGTCCGTCGATGTCTTCGCTGAAGACTTCGTCGTCGGCGACGGCGGTCTGTGGCATGAGTGTCCTGCTGACCAGCCGCTTGCCTCGAAAAATCAACCCGTCGCAAAACATTCGGAAGCGTATGCACGGCTTTGCTGCAGACGTCGTCCAGAGTGAACCGGACTCGCCGCCAGTCGCAGCTTTCGCCGATCTGTTTGAGCTGATTCAGAATCCGCTGTTCGTACTGGTCTTTCCACTTCCAGATGCGTTCGACCAGCGCGTCGCGGCCGATGTCGCGCCGGGTGAGTCCTTCTTCTTCCAGCATCCGCCGTTCGACAACCGCCTGAGTTGCGATCCCGGTACGATCGGTCCCCGGCATCCACAAAGCCTCATAGCCCTGCATCCGCCGCCAGCGAGTCAGCAGATCCTGCAGCGTGCCGTTCAGACAGTGCCCCATATGCAGAGCACCGGTCACGTTGGGCAGCGGAATCATGATGGTATGCGCTTCGCGATCCGGCTTCGGATCGGCGTTGCAATATCCCTGAGATTCCCAGTGCTGAATCCAGCGGGACTGTGCAGAAGCGGGGTCGTATGTTTTTGAGGAAATACCGGACATGGCTACCACGGAGACACGGAGGGCACGGAGCGGAAAACTAACAGACGAAACGCCGTATTCCGTCTTTCAATACAGGCGTGTTGAAGTTGATCAGCAGGCCCACGGGGTACCTGCCAATCCTGAGATAGGTCAGCAACTGTGCATCATGCAGCGGCGACAGGGACTCGACCGATTTAATTTCAAGCACAACTGTACTCTCAACGACAACGTCAAGTCGGTAGCCGCAGTCGAGACGGAGATGTTTATAGACGACGGGAAGCGTGACCTGCCGCTGAAACTTCAGCCTTCGCTGTGACAATTCGCAGCACAGGCATTCCTCATAGGTGGATTCAAGAAGTCCGGGTCCGAGTTCCCGGTGGACGTCGGTCGCGGCCCCGCGGATGCTATACGTGAGATCTTCAAACTGCATGACCAGGCTTCTCCGCGGGCTCCGTGTCTCCGTGGTTCAGAATGCCGTTTCCCACGGCGCCGCGGTCTTTGTGGATTTTGTATTCGAAGGCGTCGATGAGCGCGATCCAGCTTGCTTCGATGATATTTTCGCTGACTCCGACGGTGTTCCAGATGTCGGTCCGGTCGCGGCTTTCGATCACAACACGGACTCGGGCGGCGGTGCCTTCCGTGCTGTTGATGACTCGCACGCGGTAGTCCATCAATGTCATTTCCGCCAGGTTCGGATACGCCGGCGTCAGTGCCTTGCGCAGCGCGGCGTCCAGAGCATTGACCGGTCCGTCGCCTTCTCCGACGACATGCTGCTGCACGTCGTTTACCGTCAGTTTGACAACGGCTTCCGTGACCGGTTCGCGGGACTGGTTTTCGACATTCACGCGGTAGTGGTCAAAGACAAACGACGGCCGGAAAGTGCCGGCGGTTTTCATCACCAGCAGATCAAACGACGCTTCCGCCGCTTCGAACTGGTATCCGTCGTTTTCCATATCCTGAACGGCGGTCAGAATCTTCGCCTGCAGTTGAGCGTCTTCCTGCAGACGAAATTTGGTCGTCTTGGCGACGATATTGGACCGGCCGGAAAGTTCGCTGACCAGCACCCGGCGAACGTTGCCGACGGATTCCGGTGAGATGTGTTCGTAACTGCGGGAGATTCTGTTCACGGCATGCACATGCATGCCACCCTTGTGAGCAAACGCGCTGGCTCCGACGAACGGCTGGCCGTTGCGAAAATTCATATTGGCCAGTTCATAGACATAGCGGGACAGTTCCGTAAGTCGGCCGATGCCATCATCGGACAGCACATCGAACTTCAGCTTCAGCTTCAGGTTCGCGGCGACGGCGATCAGGTCCACATTTCCGCAGCGTTCACCGATGCCGTTGATGGTTCCCTGAACCTGGACAGCTCCGGCCTGGACGGCGGCCAGAGAATTGGCCACGGCCAGGTCGCTGTCGTTATGCGTGTGAATTCCGATGGCCACGTCCACTTCGGCTCGCAGAGCTGTGACAGCGTCGACGACCTGTTCGGGAAGTGTGCCGCCGTTGGTGTCGCACATGCAGATCATGTCGGCTCCCGCGTCGGCGGCGGCTTTCCAGGTCTGCAGGGCGTAGTCCGGGTTTGCCGTCCATCCGTCGAAACAGTGTTCGGCGTCATAGATCACTTCACGGCCTTCGCTTTTGGCGTAGGCGACGGAATCGGCGATCATGGCCAGGTTTTCCTGCAGCGAAACTCGCAGAACTTCCGTGGCATGCAGGTCCCAGGTTTTTCCAACAATCGTGATGACGGGTGCCCGGCTGTTGATCAGGGCCTTCATGCCGACATCGTCTTCGGCGGCAATGTCGCGGCGGCGAGTCATTCCGAAGGCTGCGACGCGGGAGTGCTTCCAGTCCATGTCCGCGGCCCGCTGAAAGAACTCTTCGTCTTTGGGATTGGACAGCGGGTAGCCGCCTTCGATGTAGTCAAATCCCAGCTCGTCCAGCTTGGTGGCGATCATCAGCTTGTCCTGCAGCGAGAAATTGACGCCTTCTCCCTGAGAACCGTCGCGCAGCGTTGTGTCGTAAAGCTGGATTCTGGACATCGTGGAATTGTCACCTAACGAAAAAACCCTCAGGCGGCACCTGAGGGTTCGTGAGCGTCGAGTTCCGGGTTCCTCAGGACAGCGGCTGCATTCTGCCGACGATGATGTCGCAGATGCTGACGATCTGAAGTCGAATTGTGCTCAGATTCATGCGGACCGGCCTTCAGGGACAGCGGATGCTAGGCATCACCGAGCCGGACGTCAACGCGGTTGTGCAGGTCGCATGGACGAGATTCCCGCGGCGGCGAGTGCGCAAGTTCGGACCACTCGTCCGCCGCGGGTGGCAGATGAGCATTTGCCGGTTAAGGGCGACAATTGCTTCATCCTCCCGCTTCAACGGGAGGGTCGCCGATCGAATGCCGTTCAGGCGTTCGATCGCGGGGAGGGCGACGCACGGAAGCTCCGGTTGCGCGGTCGCCCTCCCCGCCGTTTGATCGCCTGAACGGCGATCAAACTTCGACCCTCCGTTGCAACGGGAGGGTAAATTTTATCTGCCGTTTGCCCTACGCGGGCGTGGCGTCGAACTGAGCTTTGTCGGGGCTGTGAGCCGGCGACCGCCGCAGCACGTTGACCATGATGTCGTGCCGGATCAGGTTCAGGCAGGGCACCAGAATCAGTGTCAGGCCGGTGGCGAACAGCAGCCCGAACGTCAGAGTCACCGCCATGGGAATCAAGAACTTCGCCTGGAAACTCGTTTCGAACATCAGCGGAATCAGGCCGGCGGCGGTCGTCAGAGTCGTCAGCAGAATGGCTCGCAGCCGTTTTCTTGCTCCGTCGACGCTGGCTTCAAACGGCGACAGCCCTTCGTATTCGCGGCGGTTGATAAAGTCGATCAGCACCAGACTGTCGTTCACCAGGATTCCGGAAAGCGCCACCAGGCCGATGGCGCTCAGAATTGTAAACGTCTCGCCGGTCAGCCAGTGCCCGACGACGGCTCCCAGAAATCCAAACGGAATGGCCGACATCACAACCAGAGGCTGAATGTAGGAACGAAACAGTCCCGCCAGCATTCCGTAAATCAGCAGCAAAGCAATGGGGAACGCGACCTGCAGCGACCCGAACGACTTGCGCATTTCTTCGGCCTGGCCAAGGTACTGAATTTCGATGCCGGGGTATTTGGGGATGATCTCCGATTCAATCCGCTGCTTCATTTTGTCGATCACGTCGGATGTGCTGGAGCCCCTGGATTCGTCGACGGACCCCACAATTCTGGCGGATCGGCTTTGCTGATAGCGGGTGATTGTGGAGTAACCGACCGTCATTCTGGCTTCGGCGACTTCATCGATGGGAATCCACGATCTCTGCCCCGGCAGACCGGTGCCGGGCAGCCACATGCCTTCGACATTGAAGACGTTTTCGCGATACGTTTCCGGATAGCGCACCATGATTCGCACGTCTTCGCGATTGCGGGTAATGCGGCGGGCTTCCTGTCCAAACAAGGCTCCGCGAACAAACATGCCCAGACTGCCGACAGTGACTCCCGTGGGCGCCGCGGACTCCCGCAGCCGCAGCCGCAGTTCCTTTTTGCCAAGGTCCAGGTTGTCATCCAGATCGAAGACTCCATCGATGGAACCGATCAGTTGTTCCATGTCTTCGGTGGCTCGCGGAAGTTCGCTGTTGGGCAGTCCGGACAGGCTGACTTCGATGTCGTTGCCTCCCGGCCCGCCGCTCATCGCTTCCCACCGAATGGAGTTCATCCCGGTCAGCTCTCTGGTCGACCATTCTCTCAGCACGTTGATCAGTTCTTCGCTGGAACGGGTGCGTTCTTCGGCCGGGCAGATTTCGATGACCAGTTGACCCAGGTGGCTCTGATCTTCAAACCCGACGGAACCGGCTCCCGTGACGTCGTACTGCCGGCCGGCAATCGTCTGAACGTTGACGATTTCCGGAAAGCGATCCGGATCGACGATGTAATCCGTCAGCTTCTGCAGTTCCTGTTTCAGGCGTTCGCTCGAGGTGCCGATCGGCATTTCCAGAGCGGCGATCATGCTTTCGCTGTCCATGTCCTGAATAAACTGCCAGCGGACGATTCCGCCGGCCAGCAGTCCCGCCGCCACAACGCAGGCTCCGACGACGAACGTCACCGTCACGTACCGCCACCGCAGGCAAAGCAGCAGCAGTTTCTCGTAGGGAGCCAGCAGGACGCGATTCAGAAACATTTCCTTCAGGCCGTTAAACGTCGAAGGCTGACCGTCGGCGGCCCTGCGAATTTTGACGGGCGGCAGATGCTTCAGATGAGCCGGCAGAATCACCAGCGCTTCCATCAGAGAAATCGACAGCGCTGCGATGACGACCAGCGGCAACTGAGCCATGAAGTCGCCGATCTGGCCCTGAATAAAAAACAGCGGCGCGAAGGCGGCGATTGTCGTGGACACCGCCACGATGACCGGCCACATCACTTCTTCCGCGCCTTCGATGGCGGCTCGGACGGGCGGCTTGCCTTCTTCGATATGCCGATAGATGTTCTCGCCGATCACGATGGCGTCGTCGACGATAATTCCCAGCACGATGATCAGACCGAACATCGACAGCAGATTGACGGTCGCTCCCACCAGCCACATCACGAAGAACGTACCCAGAAACGACACCACCAGACCGACGGCCGCCCACCACGCAACACGCCAGTTCAGGAACAGATTCAGGCACAGCAGCACCAGAACCAGCCCCCACTTGCCGTTGCGAGTCATCAGGTCCAGGCGGCCTTCGACGAACCGGGCGATGTCCGTGTGCAGCTTGAAATTCACGGTATTCGGAAACGGATTGGACTTCGCGTTCTGGTAAACGCGATAGATGTCGGGTCGGCCGATTCCCGCCAACGCGCCGGACGCGGCCTGATCCGGACCGTTGTACGGCTGGCCGCTGCGAGCCGCGAAATAGGTTTTCACGACGGATGAAATCTGCACCGCGTCTTCTGAATCACCCTTGAAGATTACGCAGTTGACGGAAGGCTTGCCGTTGAAGTCCGCTTCCAGATCCGAATCGACGAACCCGTCGGAAAGTTCAGCAACGTCGGACAGCAGAATTCGCCGGCCTCCCGGCTGAGAACGCACGACGATGTCTTCCAGGCGGATGGCCTTCTGCTGTTCGCCCAGAGTTCGCACGGCCACACTGCTGCGGCTGCCCTTCAACTGTCCGCCGCTGATGTCCAGGTTTCCGGAACGAATCGCGGCGGCGATTTCTTCGAACGTGACATCGTACTCCAGCAGTTTGTCGGGGCGGACGTCGACGTAGATTTCGTCGTCGCGAATGCCGTTCAGTTCGACACGGCTGATTCCCGGCAGCTTCAACAGGTCGTCCCGCAGGTTGCGGGCGGTTTGCTTCAGCGTGCCTTCCGACACATCGCCGAAGACGGCGATCGAAATCACGGGAAGCTGCGGTTCGACTTTCTTCAGACTGATCTTCTCGACATCATCCGGCATGTCCTGAATGGAATCGATTTCGTTGCGAATCTCCTGCAGCAGCGCGTCCACGTCGTCCACGGTCTGCTGCAGAGTCAGCGTGGTGAAACTGATGCCTTCACCAACCTGCGATTCGATCTTGTCGATTCCTTCGACGCCGCGAATGGCTTCCTCAATCTTGATCGTGACCGCCTTTTCGACGTCTGCCGGCTGGACTCCCGGATAAACGGCCGCCACCAGCAGCTTGTCCGGCCGCGATTCCGGAAACATCTCCCGCTGCAGCGTCAGAGCGAAGATGATGCCCGCCGCCAGGACAACAACCATCAGCATGTTGACCAGAACGGAATTCCGGACACTAAAAGAAGGCAGAGACATTGTAGAATACAAATCGGAAAAACGGTCACTCGGCGGTCGTCACGGATTCTACGTCTCCCGCAGGATTTCACCACCGCGAATCTCCGCGGCCGAATGCAGTCTTCCGTTTTTCGTCACGGGTTCTTCATACGCAACCGGCACTGTCCGGCACCTGTTGCGTTCCATACCTTCGCCGACCGGAACTTTGCCATGCTTGTTCAGCCCTATCTGTACTTCAACGGCCGCGCTGCCGACGCCATCAACTTCTACAAAGATGCTCTGGGAGCCGAGCAGATTTTTCTGATGACGTTCGGTGAGAGCCCGGATCAGACCAGCATTCCGCCCGGCGGGGAAGACAAAATCATGCACGCCAGCCTGCGCATCGGATCGACAGAGGTCTATGTGTCGGACGGGATGTGCGATGAATCGAAGGCGGGGCGTTTTGAAGGCATGGCGCTGTCACTGATCGTGAACACGGCTGAAGAAGCCGAGCGGATTTTTTCAGCACTGAGTGACGGCGGGCAGGTTCAGATGCCTCTGGCGCAAACGTTCTTTTCGCCGCGATTCGGAATGGCGGCGGACCGCTTCGGCGTTTCCTGGCTGGTGCTGGTGCGTTCGGAGGACGAGCCGTCGTAAACCCGCCGATTGCCGCTGCGCCGATCACGCGCCGTCGACTACCGTTGCGCCGACATCTGCTGCTCACGCGCCTGCGAACGTCACGCCGCAGCGCCGGAGTCGTCGGAATCGCGGCGACTCACGGATGAATGCAGCAGCATCCAGCGTCCAAGATGTTCTTCCGACAGCATTCCCGCCAGCCGGCCGCCGTGCTGCACCAGCAGCGTTCTGCAGCCACAGGCGTTCATTCTGTCCAGAGCCCGATCCAGCGGATCGTCGGCCGATGCAACCAGGCAGTCCCGGCGCATGATCTGTCCGACCGGCTGATCATTCTGACCGCTTCGCAAAGCCTTCAGGACATCGTCATAGAAAACAAGTCCCGCGACGGTCTCTCCATTCATCACCGGAAAATCCCGCTGCTGACTGGTGGCGGATTCCCGGGCGGCCTCTTCCACGGTGTCTTCTTCGGAAAGAGTCTGGAACCGTCGAATCATTGCGTCGCTTACGCGGTGCGACCGGAACACGGATCGCATTTCAACGGCCTGAGCTTCGCCCTGGGCACCCACGTACACAAACATGGCAATGAACAGCAACATCCAGTTGCCGGACAGGATGCCGACGAATCCGAACAGCATCGCCATCACCTGACCAACACTCGCTGCCACGTGCGTCGCGCGCACGCGTGTCATGCGAGTCGCCAGCAGAGCCCGCAGCACACGGCCACCGTCCATGGGAAAGGCGGGCAGCATGTTGAACACCACCAGAGCGACATTCACCCACATCAGATTGGCGGCAAACGCGCTGCCGGAAACCCGGCTGGCTTGCGTGGCGATCGGCAGGCCGAGCGTGTGAATGATGCCGAACAGTACCGCGGCAATCACCACGTTGACGGCAGGCCCGGCGATGGCCACAAAGAACTCCTGCATCGGTTTTTCGGGAATACGCTCCAGCCGGGCGACTCCCCCGATTGGCAGCAATGTGATATCTCGCGTCGCGACGCCATAACGGCGCGCGGTCAGTGCATGTCCCAGTTCGTGAAGCACGACGCAGGCAAACAGCGAAATGATAAACCCCACGCCGCGCAGGGCAGCGGCGGCACTGTCGCCGGAAGCAAGATGAGCGTAGCCGACCCACGCCAGCAACAGGAAGAACGTCCAGTGGACAAAGATGCCGATTCCGGCAACCTGTCCGAGACGAATAGACCAGCGCACCGTTTCGCCTTTCATTCTGCAGAAAGCCGACCGCTTCTTCCGTGCCGGATTGAATCCTGCGCCTTGGAAAGCTGGCCGTCCGCTGCGGCTGTGTTGTTTAGTCGTCGCTGTGAATCCAGGTACGCGCCTGTTCGATGTCCGTGTGGTCGAAGTATTTGATTTTCGCAGACGTGAATGGCTTGCAGAACGCGGCCATCCCTTTTTCCCATTTGCGTTCGCCGACGATCGCCAGTCGTTCAATGTGGTTGTGATGTTTCACGTCGAACTTGATGTCTTCCCACAGAGCTCCCACATCCCAGCCGTGGAAGTCGTGAAGGATCACCAGCATTCGGACCTTGCCGAATTCCTGAATCTTCGCTTCGGTCGCCGGCACAAAGGTCTCGTAGGCTGCTTTGGAAAGAGTTCCGGTGATCTCTAATTCAATCACTCGTTCTTCGATGTTTTCCGTAACAGTGTAGGACATTTCAGTGCCTTTCATGTTTTCGGGAACGGGGAACTCAACGTTGTTCGGGCTCAACAACTTTCGTGCCAGCGACAGCGGAAAAGTGTGAGTTTCGCTGTCGCCAAGGGGAATCCGAAACCGGTGATCGTCGAACGAGCGCCAAGAAGCAGCCGTGTGGTCAATTCGCTGCCAGCATGGCCACTGAATGAACATGGCCGCGGTCTGACGGGCGTCTGCAGGCATTCACCGGCCGCAGCGAACATTTTTCCGGAAGCCGAAACTCCACAGACCATCGTGCGAGTTTTTCAATGGGCGAAGCCGGTGTCGGCGGCCTGCGTCGTCGAGATGGTCCGCGTTTTGCTTAAAGTCGCGGAATCTGGATTTCGCGTCACATCCGTGTTGCGAACCGCTAAGGCGAGCGGCAGATGAGCTGTTACCTGCCCGCACGGCGCTAGCCGCGATTGTGTTCGCAGAGAACCGGGGCTAGCGCCCGGCGGCTGGCGGGTAAATTCTCATCTGCCGAACAGCCAATGGCGTGATTTCTTCAGGAGGACTCCGCAATGTGATTCCTGCTACCGAAGGGAAAGCCGGAGCCATCGCCGAACGCAGTGTGTCACCGGACGTCACAGTTGCGGGCGGCCTGACACGTTGGTGAATGATGCCGCGTTCCGTGTCGATCGTTCCGCCCGTCGCGGCTGCGGGAGTTCCGGAAATGCTGGTCGACGGCCGGCGACGTGACTGTGGTCAAGATGCCGACTCAGCGTGCGATCTTCGCAACGCAGTCGCGTCGCGGATTCCCGGCGCCTCCAGGAAAAGCGGGCGAATTGCCCGACAGCCGCCATTCCCGCCTTCTGACTGACTCTGCCCGAATGCCAGCCAGCCTGATTGGTGCTCACGACTTCTTAATTCCAACGGACACATGCCGGCCCCGCTATTTCAAACCGACACTACCGTAGTGATGCCGGCGGCGTTTTCGATCGCAGGCCGACGGTCGCATTTTCCCGTTCAGATTCTGAAACAGACCCGCGGCGGGCTTGCGGAAGAGACTACCGCACTGCTGTCCCGGCGGCTGAAGGCTGCGTCGCTGCTGGCCTTTGCCGGGTTCCTGACATTCTTCATCAAGAATCTGTTCTTTCTTGATGACTTCGTGACGCTTGCGGACTGGCTGCTGTTCTGGGTTCATCTGGCGGTGACAGTCCTGGCGGGTGTCATCAGCCTGTGCCTGTGGACGCACCGCGGATTTCTGAATCGGCATCTGCGGCTGACGGAGTTGCTGCTGTTCGGCGGATCGGCGCTGTTCCTGCTACTGTTCAGCTATGTCGATGTCAGCGAAAGCGCAGCGACCGGATACCTGCCGCCGATTGTTCCGCCGTGGCTGATGCTGATCTTCACCTATGCGATGCTGATTCCCAATCCCAACAGCTTCACACGCGCTGCGGTGATGATTAGTACGCTGGCGGCGACTCCGATCACGCTGATCATTGCGATGCATCTGACGTCCGGCACGTTCGCGCGGCTGTTCCGTGAGAATCACCGGTTTCGCGGCACCGAGATTTCCGCCGTTCTGATGCTGTTGCTCGCAGCGATCGTGGCGGCCTGGGGACAGCATCTGATCGGCAGTCTGCGACGCAGCGTGTACGAAGCGCGACGCATCGGTCAGTACCACCTGAAGCAACCGCTCGGCTCCGGCGGCATGGGAGACGTCTACCTGGCCGAACATCTGCTGATGAAACGCCCCTGTGCCATCAAGCTGATCCGCGCCGAACAGGCGGGAGATCCGCAGGTTCTGGAACGATTTGAACACGAGGTTCAGGCCACGGCGAAACTCAGCCACTGGAACTCCATTGAGATCTACGACTATGGCCGCACAGATGACGGCACGTTTTACTACGTCATGGAATACCTGCCCGGCATGGATCTTGAAGAATTGGTGCAGAAACACGGACGTCTGCCGCCGGGACGCGTGATTCATCTGCTGGAACAAACCTGCGACGCGCTGGCGGAGGCTCATACGCAGAGACTGATTCATCGCGATATCAAACCGGCCAACGTGTTCGTCGCCCGTCGCGGCCATGTTTGCGATGTCGCCAAACTGCTGGACTTCGGTCTGGCCAGGCCGATCGTAAGACCGGAGTCCGGCAACACGACTCACGTCGGAACCATTTCCGGCTCACCGCTCTACATGGCGCCGGAACAGTTCGTCGATGACGCCGTGGATGAACGCAGCGACATCTATTCCGTCGGCGTGATGGCCTATTACCTGCTGACAGGAAAACGACCGTTCGACAACGACAATCCCATGCGAGTCTTCATGGCGCATGCGCAGGAACGTCCCCGGCGCCTGTGCGAGTTCTGTCCTGATATCTCGCACGAACTTGAAGCAATCGTCATGCGGTGCCTGGAAAAGTCGCCGGACGACAGGTTTCAGGCCGCTGCCGCGCTCCGCGAAGCGCTGCTGAATTGTCAGGAAGCCGGCGACTGGACTCGCGAAGACGCAGCCGCCTGGTGGGCCTGCCATGTCGGTGCCGACCAGCCTGCGACCAATGACCCGGCCGACCTGGCGACAACCGCAGGCGACGGATCAATCCGCGAAACCGACCGGTCGTCAATGCCTTCATAGCAGGCAATGCAAAAGTCCCGGTGGGTTGAGTCGATACGGCGTCAGCGCAGCGTGACTGTCGACCTGGGCCGTTCTGAAGAATCGCGACGCTTCCTCGGCGCGGCGTGGCAGAGTGTTGTCGGCCGGTTCCTTTCCGCGTGCGGCAGATGAGAATCTACCGCCAGCCGCAGGGCAGGTAACAGCTCATCTGCCGCTCGCCTTACGATAACTTCATCGGCGGTTGAAAGTCTTCGGGCTTGATGACCAGGATTGAGCATCGCAGTTGAGACAGCAGCCGTTCCGCCGTGCTTCCAAACAGCATTCCCGGAATTCCGCCGCGTCGGGAGGTTGCCATCACCAGCAGATCAATTTTCAGCTCTTCGATCGCACACAGAATCGCCGCATCGGGGTTGCCTTCCGCCACGTGAGTTTGCACGCCGAACTGCAGCGTTCGAAAGTCGGTCATGGCCAGTTGACTCTGCATCGTGCTTTCCGCCGATTCACGCAGTTCGCGGCGAAATTCACGAACAGACTCGTCGCGGACTCCCGCCCGTGCCATGTGGCGGTCCAGGTCCGTATGAACCACGTGCAGGACGCTCAGGCGAATCGGCAGTGACTGTCCCAGATGCACGGCCGTATGCAGAACTTCAACACCTGTTTCGGAAAGGTCAGTCGCGGCCATCACGTCCAGCGGAGCATCGTAGTCTTCTCTGGGTCGAGCCAGCCAGACGGGACACGGAGCGTAGCGAACAAGCTTCAGTCCGGTGTTTCCAAACAGCATTCGGCTGATCGCGCCGCGAGTTCGCGTGCCGCAGACGATCAGGGCATCACGGTCACCGCCGACCACTCGGAGAATCTCCATCCACGGCTGTCCAAACACCACGGTGGCGGTCACATCCAGTTCACAGGAGTGCCGCTTTGAATACTGCTGAATTATCTCCTGCAGCACGGCGCTGGCTTCCGTCTGGTCCTGAACCGCCGCGGCGCTGGCTTTTTCCGCGGAACCGAACAACCCGCTGGACGGTTCCGATAATGCGGCCACCAGCGTGACCGGAACGCGGCGGATTTCGGCGATGCGCAGTGACTGTTCGATGGCTGCCCGTGTTGAATCACCCAGGCCGACCGCTGACCAGGGTCGCTTCACCGACAACTGCACACCCACAACGATTCGCGATACTGAACGCATCAAGCCTGCCTTAGAATTTCCGTGTTGCCGCAATTCCGTCTTCCCACGAATCCGGAAGCCGATTCCTGCAGCATAGCCATCACAAAGCCGGATTGCCCGCCGTGGGGTCTGCATCCCGGAAATTCCCGCCGCTGTGAGTTGTCTATACTGGCCGCGGCGGGCGCCGATACTTTTCGCTCTTCTTACTCCCGCGAGCCCGAATGTCTCATTCAGCCCCGCTCGCGGTATAACGCTCATTCGTGACGCGTTTTCGCTACGCTCACGTCGGTGTGTCACGGAATCCCCGGGTCGGCACGTCAGGACATCAGCGCGACGTCGACGCCGCCGCAATCGCCGCGGCGTCGCCGGCATCAGGAGTTCCAGCGATGAAGAAAACGAGCAGCGCGATCATGAACCGCCTGCTGCCGGCAGTGATTCTCATTGCCGCCGTTATCTTCGTGCTGAATCGCTTCGCCAGACGCGAAGTCTTCGTCGGACAGCAGATCGCCGGCACGATTCCGATGGATCAGATCGATCATTCCGCCTGGAACGAACTCTTGCGGACGTACGTCGACGATGACGGACTGGTCAACTACAGCGGCTGGAAGTCCAGCACTTCCGACCGCAGGAAGCTGCAGGACTATCTGTCGACGCTGTCCGCCGCGGATCCGGTCGCGACGTGTCCAACCGATGCCAGACTCGCCTTCTGGATCAATGCCTATAACGCCGTGACGATCGAAGGCATTCTGCGCGAGTACCCGACATCCAGCATCCGCAATCATCTGCCTCAGGTGCTGGGGTACAACATCTGGAAGGACCTGAAACTCTATGTTGACGGGCAGCCATTTTCGCTTGAACAAATCGAACATCAGAAGCTGCGGACAATGCACGAACCGCGGATTCACTTCGCCATCGTGTGCGCATCGATGGGTTGTCCGCGGCTGCTGAACTCCGCGTACACGGCGGACGAGATTCAGAATCAACTGGACGAAAACGCTCGCGATTTTTTTCGTCGTCCGAGCAACTTCCGGTACGACCAGGCATCGAAGACGTTTTATCTTTCGTCGATCCTGAAGTGGTTCGCAACGGATTTCGGAAGTCACCGCAGGGCTCAACTGAAGACGATTTCAGCGTGGCTTCCGTCAGAAGAATCGCGAAAGGCGGCGGTCGGCGGTGACGTCGGCGTTTCGTTTTCGGACTACGACTGGAACCTGAACGACTCACAGAACGCCGGCCGATAGCAGCCGTTCTCACCGCGCGGGCGACGTTTGCCGCTGTGTGCTGCGAACAGGCGTTGCCGCAGGCGTCGAACCGTTCAGCAGCGCCGCGGCGATTTCGCGAGCATACAGCGCTGTACCGTACTTCGACAGCTTCGTGCTGTCCGGTTCAAACAGACTGTCCGCGTCGGGTTTCGAAGCGGCCTGGGTCGAATTGTCGCCTGCGGCCGGCCGTGACGCGAAGCTGCGGAACGCGGGAGTCGCGTCGCACAGCGGGATTCCCGCCTGATCGCAATAGGTCCGCAGAATCTGAAACGGCAGATCGCGAGTGACGGGATTACGATCAACGATCCCGTAACGTTTCGATCGCCGCGACCGCACATCCGCCGACACGACCTGCCAGAAGACCGGACTTGTCGAAAGCATCAGCCGCCGGTTTTCGGCCGAAGTCAGTTTCTGAAGCTCGGTGACCGGATCCAGGGCATGCTGTATCTGAACTCGCAGATCAGGAGGATTCGGCATTGCCCACAAGTACGCCGTCCGGTCCGACCACGACGTCGGGCTCTCGGCGGAATCGTCCTGAGCCATGCCGCCGGCAATTGAGCGAACGAACTTCGCCAGCGCTGACGTCCGCAGAATGCGCCCCAGCGGCGTGATGGCCGTATTGGAATCCATCAACACCGCGTTCGTGCAGAGCTGCCGCCCGTCCGCGGATTGCAGGAAGCGACGATAAGCGGCATCGTCAGCGACGTCCGACATGTCGAAATGCAGCACAACCAGATCAGGCCGCAGTTGCCGAAGCTCGCGCTGGTATTGCAGCATCGACAGCAGCGGACTGAAGCCGGGAACGCCAGCGTTAATGACTTCCAGCACCTGTCCGGATTCCCGCCCCAGCAATTGCTGCAGCCGACTGCTGAGCGTCGCCTGGTCATCCAGGTGAGTACCCGCAACGGTGTCATCTCCCAGCAGCAGAATGCGATACACGCCGTCCGACTTCGGAATCGCCGGCTCCGGACCGCGCAGTCCGTAGCTGTTGGTGCGGAAGGGACGAACCTTGCCGGATTCGCCGCCGGCGGAAGAATGAAGCCGCCGCATTTCGTGGTGAGTCACCTGCGACGGCACCAGCAGGACCAGGTCGCTGTCGTCAGCGCGAATGCCGGACACGGCGGGGCTCGGCGGCTGGCGGCACTGCAGCCAGACTTCGGCCAGCACGATTCCCAGTCCCAGCAGCAACACCGCGGTGCTCAGGTGCTTCAGATTTCTGAGGATACCGCGAAGCATGAAAATCGGGCCGCGACGATTGCTGGTGGCTCACTGGTCTGAACATGCCGAACACCGAAGTCCGTCGCTTCCGGCCGTTCACCGGGCAGTCACTTGAAGGCTACGCGGCGGCTCGCAGCGCGAGTTCTTCCGCGTTGACGCTGACCACGGCGATGCCGAACCGGTCGGCGACGTCCGCCACTTCATCCGGATTCAGAATGATGGTCATACCGGCTTCGATCGCCAGGACGCGACCGCCGGCTTCGTGCATGTTCTTGATCGTATCGACGCCGATGGTCGGCACGTCAAACCGCATGTCCTGGCGGGGCTTTGCGACTTTGACCACCGTGAATCCACCGCGGCGACAAAGTTCCCCCGCCCGGCGAATACATCGGTCGGTGCCTTCGATCGCTTCAACGGCAATCACCGCGGCGTCATTAACGACAACCGTCTGGCCGATGTCCAGCCGTCCCATTTCTCTGGCCAGTTCCCAGCCGAACTGTATGTCTTTCCATTGCAGGGAACTGGGTTTTCGCTGAGTCAGAAAACCGTGTTTCACGAGTAACTCCGGGCAGTATTTCAATGCGGAATCAAACTTCAGATGATCGCGTTCGAATTCCCGAATGACCGCCAGCAAAATGGTGTCGTCCTTGCGATTCTTGCTGGCATAGCGAAACCACATGTGCAGTGTTCGCCAGTCGGGCATCAGTCGAATCCAGCGAAACGGATGGAACAACACCGTCTTTTCAATCTTGCCGGCCATTACGATGCGTTCAACGCCGGCTCGCTTGAACAGCCGGATGGCTTTGCCCAGCCGAGCCAGCGGTGCGAACCGAAACTGGTCGCAAACGTCCGCCAGTTCTTCCGACGCCATCCCGGCAACACCCAGACCATAGACGGTATGTCCTGCCTTGCGCGCGGCCGTTGCGAACGCGATCGGAAATCGTCCGGCTCCCGCCAGCAATCCGATTTTGGTCGGTCCGTTCACTTCGCCGAACCTCGCCGTTCTTCCGGTAAACGGCAGAATGTCCGGATTGTCATGTTTGCTGAACTGCATAGCTGAACGTCAGATTCATCCAAACGGATCATACGGTTGTTCGAAATTCGGGATTCGATGCTTCCTCAGGGTTCTGTGATCGCTGTGTCAGACCTGCGGTGATCCGAGTTCCCACGCTGTCAATCTTCCTCAGCGGCAATGACCGGCGTCAGGCAGCACCGGGAATGGATGTGTCAGATGTGTTCTGTCGGTCCAGTTGCTGGCGAAGCTGCTGAACGTCCTTTTCCAGCGCCTTCAGTGTCGAACGCATGTCGGGAAGCCGCTTCAGCGCCATGAGCTGTCGCGTCGTTTCCGAAACCGGAGCCGCCGGACTTCCCAGGTACGCCTGCCCGCCCGGCATGTCACGATGCACGCCGGCCTTGGCGCCGATGATCGCGCCGTCGCCCAGATGAACGTGGTCCGCGATTCCTGCCTGCCCGGCACACACAACGTAGTCACCGGTCGTACAGGAACCCGCGAATCCCACCTGCGACACCAGCAGATTGTGCCGGCCGATTCGGCAGTTGTGGCCGATCATCACCTGATTATCGATTTTCGTTCCGCTGCCGATGACCGTTTCGCCGACCTTCGCCCGGTCGATCGTTGTCCCGGCACCAATTTCCACGTCGTCGCAGATTCGGACAATGCCGAAATGCGGCAGGCGTTCGTGCCGGCCGTTGACCTGACGATAGCCGAATCCGTCCGCTCCGATGACACAGGCGGCGTGAATCGTCACGTCGTCGCCCAGAATCACGTCCGAATAAAGAACGACGTTGGGGTGCAGCGTCGCGTTGTTTCCCAGCCGGCATCCGTCGCCGATCACCACGCCGGCACCGATGTCGCAGTTGTCGCCGATCACGACGTGTTCACCGATCACGGCTCCGTGGCCGATTCGAGCGTTGTTGCCAATCAAAGCCGATTCAGCAACGTGAGCGGACTTCGCGATCGCCGCCGCAGGCTTCGCGCGCCTTGGGAAAAACAGTTCCGCAGCCTGCAGAAAGGCCACTTCCGGTTCCGCGACCAGCAGAAACGTGGTGTTGGGCCAGGCGGAAATCTCCGCGGACAACGCTGACGGCGCGATGACGGCCGCCGCCGCCGAAGCCTTCAGACGCAACAGGTTTTTTGCATCACCGACGAAAGTCAGTTGCCGGTCCGTCGCCCGCTCCACGATCTCCACACCTTCGAGGCAAAGCCGGCGATTGCCGATCAGAGTCGCCTGAATTCGGTCGGCGATGTCTCCAGCGGTCCACTCGCCGCGCGGCAGAGCTTGACGATTCGATGTCTGACCCATTGCAGCTTCCCTGCCGCTTTGCCGTTGCAAGATCTCCGTCGGCGATGGCCCGCAAAATGCGGCTCGCAGGGGTCGGTTTTACGACAAAATCGCCGCCCGACGCAAGATGAAGTGCGGCCCGCCGCTTCGGAGCTTCGGAGCGCTCGGGGCAGGCTGCACTGTGCGGTATCGCTCAGGGGATCAACCGTTTCGCCGGACGACGGAACTCCGGCCAGGCGCAATCCCCGCGACAGGATCAGCCTTCGACCTGCCAGGCTGGCGTTCAGTGGCGATGGAATCGCCAACCGGGACTCATCTCTTCGCAGCATTCTGAAACTGCGTGAATCATCCGGTTTTTGCAGACTTCCTTTACTGGCCAGCTAATTCTGACCAGCTGCGCGTTCGCCGCCTGATCGACACGCGCATGACTGAGAACTAATCGCCGCTTGCTTCGCCGCTATGCATGTAGTTCGTCGGATCGAAGGCCTCGCCATTTCGCAGGCAGTTCACGATCACTTCAATCCACGCGACAGCCGCTTCCGGCAGTTCCTGCCCGAAACGCAGCAAGACGCAGCGTTCGTAGTCTTCCAGGCAGAGTTCGCAGCCGAGGTCGCTCTGAAGGTCTCGGCAAAGTGCATAGATTTGCTCGACAACGCGCACTCGCCTCTGAGTGTCACCGGAGAGTTCCCGCACAGATCTATCCACCCCTGAAAAAATGAACCGAACGACGCGTGCAATGTCCGCCGGGAGACAAGGTTTCTGCCGAGCCTCGCGTACTCACGGTCTTCCGAAGCGGCAGCGGCTCAGATCCCCGTCGCCGGGTTCTGCCGATTCCGAACCCGGACAATCCAACTTTGCCAGTGCACTGTCAGGCGTAGATCGGTGAGTCGCGTGGCACTGGCTGTGCCGGTGGATTCCGCATCGCAAAGACACTGGGATAGCCGGTGCCGCACATCAAAAGACGTTGGCCGGAGCACTAGATCAGAAGATCGTTCGGTTCTGCCGGAGAAATCGGCGGCATGTTCGATTTCAACGGTGAGTCCGAATATTGCGGGCCGGCTGTGTCGGTCAGTGAAACTAAGAGAATCCTGAGTTCGGATTGCAGGATTCACCGTCCGTTGCGAACCGGCCGCGACAGTTCGCCTGCAGCCTGCGGCGCGGCGGTCGCGCGCGGTCCTGCCGATTCCTGCTGCTGCGGTGTCGCCGAATTGGCAAAAGGACTCGGACCTTGCGGAACTACGGCTTGTCGCCGGTTCCGGAATCACCTTTCAGGCGTTCCTGGCGATCGAATTCCAGAAGCCCTTCGATCAGCTCCGACATTTCGCCAAGAATGATGCGGTCCAGCTTGTGGATGGTCAGCCCGCAGCGGTGGTCGGTGACGCGATTCTGCGGAAAGTTGTAGGTGCGAATTCGTGAATTGCGATCGCCCGTGCCGACCAGAGTCCTGCGAGTGGCGGAACGCTGGGCGTCGGCTTCCTGTTGCTGAATTTCCAGGATGCGGCTCTTCAGGACCCGCAGTGCCTTCGCGCGGTTCTTGTGCTGACTTTTTTCGTCCTGAATTTTGACGACGATACCCGTGGGAATGTGCGTCATCCGGACGGCGCTTTCGGTCTTGTTGACTTTCTGGCCGCCGGGCCCGCCGGCTCGCATGGTGTCGACCTGCAGGTCTTCCGGACGAATTTCGATTTCCACATCGCTGGCTTCCGGCAGCACTGCCACCGTCGCGGCACTGGTGTGGATGCGGCCCTGAGTTTCCGTTTCGGGGACTCGCTGCACACGGTGTCCGCCGCTTTCGAACTGCAGTTCGTGGTAGGCTCCTTCGCCCGTGATCGAACAGACGACTTCCCTCACACCGCCGAGTTCCGTGTCGCTGAATTCGATCAGTTCGACCTTCCAGCCCTTCAGTTCGCAATACTTCATGTACATGTCGTACAGGTCTTTGGCGAACAGCGCCGCTTCGTCGCCTCCCGTCCCCGCACGAATTTCCATGATGAGTGAACCGCGAGTAATGGAATCGCCGGCCGTCGCCAGATCTTCCAGTTCTTCCGCCAGTGCGTCGCGTTTTTCTGTGAGTTCATCCAGCTCCTGTTGAGCGTACTGGCGGCTTTCGGCGTCAGTTTCTTCATCGACCATCATCTGCGCGGCTTCGATGTCGCCTTCCAGCTTATGAAACCGCCGCACGGCTTCCGCGACCTTGGCCAGGCCTCCCATTTCTTTCTGAATTCCCAGCATCTTCTCGACATCCGCCAGAACAGCGGGGTCGAGAAGCTGCTGTTCGAGCGATTCGTAGCGTGCCAGTTTTTGTTCGAGACTGGGAAACATGGCGTAACGATCGGTCAGGAAACCGGAAACTTCAAACGCAGGAAACTGCGAACAACGGCACGGGCCTCAAACCAGTCCGAACGACGACGACGGCGGCGGTCAGCGACTATGATCCCGCCGCGCCCGCAAAAACGACCGCATGCGCGACCGTCGCAATGCAAAGAAGGACGTGCGCAACAACATGCGCACGTCCTTCTTCTTAGAATTCAGAAAACGATCGCTAGGCGTCTGCGGCCGGTTCGGCCTTCTTGCCCCATTTCTTCTGGAACTTTTCGACTCGCCCGGCTGAGTCCACAAACTTCATCTTGCCGGTGTAAAACGGATGGGAATCCGACGTAATTTCCACTTTGAACAGCGGATATTCGTTCCCGTCGTCCCACTTATCCGTTTCCTTGCACTTGATCGTGGACTTAATCAGGAAACGCTTGCCGGTGGACGTGTCCTGAAAGATCACGTCGCGATATTCGGGATGAATGCCCTGTTTCATTGTTCCAGCCTTGTCGGCGACGACTCGTCGCTGCACAGCGAAAAAACTGCGAAACCCGGCCGCCCAAACTGTCAGTCACGGCCGGAAATTGAAGCGGCGGAGTGTAAGGTCACCGTGCTGAGTCGGCAAGCAAAAACAGTCGGTCTTCCGTGAATGCAACACACCGGGAACCGCACCGAACTTCGTCGGAAACGCGGTGATTTCGAAGGCTCTGACGCTTTGTGCCTGTTTTTTCCGTGTCGGTTCGTCATAGTTTCACGAACCGTAAAACGCGAGCCTGGCGGCTGCAGGCTGGCGAGTTTCGCGACTCAGTTCACGTCACCGACTTTCCCGCCTGCAAAGGATTTCTGTTCCATGCGACAACCGATCATCATCTGCCTGCTGGCCATGACGCTGACTTTCTTCACGGCCCGGCCGGTTCGCGCGCAGGCAGCGCCGGCTCAGGAAAAGCCGGCTGCCACGGAACTGGAAACCGTCAAAGACCGATTCAGCTACGCTCTGGGACTGAACCTTGGCCGGCAGTTCCAGCAGCAGGGGCTGGATATCAACCCGGCCGTTGTGGCTCGCGGCATCGCCGCCATTCTGGAGGGAACGGAACCGGAACTCACCGAAGAAGACATTCAGGCCGTCGTCCGGGCATACGAACAGGAACAGGCCGCAAAGCGCGAACAGGCCGCGAAAAAGAACAAGGAAGACGGCGAAGCCTATCTGACGGCCAACGCGAAAAAGGACGGCGTCAAGACCACTCGCACCGGCCTGCAGTATCTCGTGCTGAAGGAAGGCACCGGAAAGTCTCCGACCACTGACAGCGAAGTCGTCGTCCACTATCGAGGCAAATTCATCGACGGCAAGGTCTTCGATCAGTCCTACGAAGGCGATGCTCCGACCGCCGACGAAGAACCCATTTCCTTCGGCGTCACGCAGGTGATTTCCGGCTGGACGGAAGGTCTGCAACTGATGAAGGCCGGTGCGAAGTATCGCTTCTTTATCCCCTCCGGAATTGCCTACGGTCCGATGGGACGGCCGGGGATTCCTCCGAATTCGACGCTCGTGTTCGATGTCGAACTGATGAAGGTCGTCAATTGACACAAAGGCGGCAGGTCGTTCGCTACGCAGACGAATCCGCAGTGCACCATGACGCGACGACTGAACATCGCCGACCGATTGCGGACTGCCGCCGCGGCGGCTCCTACCCAGCGCGCGGTCGTGTTTCCCGAGGCTCGCGATCGGTTCGGCCGAGTCGCCTATTCGTATCTGACGTTTCAGCAGCTTGACGAAGAAGCCGACCGGATCGCGCGCGGACTGATCCGGCTGGGAGTAACGCCCGGCCGGCGCTTGATTCTGATGGTGCGACCGTCACTGGAATTCGTCGCGCTGACGTTTGGCGTGTTTCGGTCCGGCGCCGTCTGCACGCTGATCGATCCCGGCATGGGACGTTCCAGCATCTTCAATTGCCTGGATGAAGTCGATCCGGACGGATTCATCGCCATCCCGCCGGTTCAGTTGATCCGCCGGGTGATGTTCGGCAGGTTTCGTAACGCAAAGTTCAACGTCATTGTCGGCCCCAGGCGCCGGCGGTTCGGATGTGTGTCGTATCCGGAACTGCTGCGGATCGGTGGCGACGAATCCATTCCGCTGCCGGAAACGCTCAGCACGGATTCCGCGGCCATCATTTTTACCAGCGGCAGCACCGGTCCGCCGAAGGGTGTTCACTACGAACACGGCATGTTCGACGCTCAGGTGGATCTGATTCGCGATCGTTTCGGAATTCAGCCGGGAGAAGTCGACCTGCCCGGATTCCCGCTGTTCGCGCTGTTCAACCTTGCGATGCAGGTTACGACGGTGATCCCCGACATGGATCCGACGAAACCCGCACGCGTCGATCCGAAGAAGATTCTGGAAGCGATCCGCGACAACGGAGTCACTCAGGCCTTCGGGTCGCCGGCGCTGTGGAATACCGTCGGCCGCTACCTGGAACAGAACGACATTCGGCTGCCAACGCTGCGTCGCATCCTTTCGGCGGGAGCTCCCGTGCCGAATCACGTGCTGGAACGCATCACGAAGGCTCTGCCGGACAACGCCGATCTGTTCACACCGTACGGAGCCACCGAATGTCTGCCGGTGGCGGCGATTGGAGGCCGGCAGGTTCTTTCCGAGACGGCGAAACAGACCGCGTCCGGAGCCGGAACGTGCGTCGGAACCGTGTTCGATCAAATGCAGGTCCGCATCATCGACGTCACGTTTGATCCGATCAGCGACATGCGCCAGGCCACGCAACTGCCTGCCGGCGAAATCGGGGAGATCATTGTTCGCGGGCCGGTCGCGACTCGGGAATATTTCCGTCGGCCGGACGCAACGGCTCTGGCGAAAATCACCGACGGCGACGAATTCTGGCATCGCATGGGAGACGTTGGTTACCTGGACGACGCGGGTCGCCTTTGGTTCTGCGGCCGGAAGGCTCACATCGTGTTTACCGAAAGCGGCCCGCTGTATTCCGTTCGCTGTGAAGCAATCTTCAACCAGCATCCGGCAATCTATCGCACCGCACTCGCGGGAATCGGTCCACGCGGTCAGCAGGTTCCGGTCATCATCGCGGAACCGGAAACTGGCCGATTTCCCGAATCCCGGTCCGCCAAAGAATCGCTGCGAAACGAACTGCTGGCGCTCGGCCGCGCGAATCCGCTGACGTCGGGCATCAACCGAATCCTGTTTCATCCGTCGCTGCCGGTGGACACTCGCCACAACGTGAAAATCAACCGCGAACAACTGGCCGTCTGGGCCGCTCAGCAGCGATTCGACCGCAGTGCCGCAGAATGAAAACGCCCGGCTTCCGCAAAGAAGCCGGGCGATCGGCAATGTTGAATTCTGACTTCCGGCGGGCGACTGCTGCTACGCCGCCTTGCGCATCATCGACGAAATCGGGATCACATCGACGTTCTGCTGTCGGCCGGTTGCCTGAATGAACGATTCGAAAATCTGAATGTCCAGAGCCGACGCAGTGTTGCTTTCCGGATGCCACTGCACTCCCAGGCAATACCAGTCGTCCGACACGGATTCGTAGGCTTCGATCACGCCGTCAGGACACGTCGCGCCGACGCGGAAGCGGCTCGACAAATCGCGAACGGCCATGTGATGATGACTGTTGACGCGAACTTCGCCGGGACCGTAGATCTCATCCAAATGGCTGCCCGGAACGACCTCCAGCACGTGCCGCAGGTTCTTCTCGACTTCGTCCCGATGATGCAGGGCTCGCGGCAGGTCTTCCGGAATGTGCTGGTACAGAGTTCCGCCGCACAACACATTGACCAGTTGCATCCCCGAACCAATTGCCAGGATCGGCAGCTTCATGTCGATCGCCATCCGGGCGATCCGCCGATCAAACGTTTCCCGCCGCGGCGGCATCTTCTTGTTCGAAGGATGGTTGTGCATGCCCAGAGCAATCGGGTCCAGATCCAGGTTACATCCGGCCAGCACCAGTCCGCCCAGTTGATTCAGAATCTGCTGCAGATCCTTTTCGTCCTCATACGGAGGCAGAAGCAGCGGAATTCCGCCGGCTGCCGTGACGCTGTCATAGTAGCCGGTATTGAACCAGCTCAGCGCGGCTCCGTTGTACCGTTCCGGACGAAAGTCTCCCGTGATGCCAACGACTGGTTTGCTGCGATTCATCGCAAATTCCTTCCCTGGAGAATTGAGTGACGCGAACTCAGCGCACGCTGAATTCACAGAAGTGAAACGGTCCTGCGTTCGGCGGGAGCAGATGACCGGAAACGTCCGGCGTCCCGTGAGCAATCAGACAGCAGAATCCATCCTGCAACATGTTGGCTGGTTCCTTCCAGCAATCCGACGGTTCAACAGCCACCGCCAGAAGTCATCGAACGCTTTCAACAATCAGCCGCCGAAGATGAACTCCTGTTTCTCCGCGACTGAGGGCGGGAACATTAGTCAAGGCCAAATCGACTGTAAAGCAGATCGAAGATTTTGCGGAAGCGAGCAACTCCGCCACCAGATGTAGTGTTTCCGGCAGAAACCGCGCCGCCGGCCTGTCAACGGCGGATTGTGCTGAATCCGGTTCAGCGCGCAACGGGCGAGATTGCTCAGCTTCGTATCAGAGCCTGGCGAGCCGCCGCAACAGTCGCCCGCTTGATCCACTGGCTTGGCTTGCGGTTTGTAGGCTCACCGTTTGTAGGCAGGTTTTTCAGGGACCTGGCAGTCATCACGCGGAGGCCCTTGTGGACCGAGAGCACAGCGTTCCGACGGCCGTCTCGGTCTTCGAATCCAGCCGTCACGCTCCGATTTTCTCCATAAGTGAACGCATGCACATTTCCCGTGAATCCTGTGTAATTTCCAGATTTTCCATACTGCAATGCTTGCCGATTTTTCCCTTCCTGGAGATACATGGGTGAAACCACTCAGTTCCACACACGCCACTCATCGTCTCGCGGCATCCGTGTGGACGGGCCTTCAGCAACGGGACACACAGAATGAAGAATCGAGTGATCGCGGTGGCAGTTTTGCAGGTCGTGAGCGTGTGCTTACTCGCAACCACGGCAAGTGCCCAGCGCTGGCAGAGGCCGTTACAAATTCGCAATCGATGTTCACCATGCTATCCGACATTGCAATGCGCGCCGTTACGATGCTTGTCCTTTCCATGCAACGGACCCGTATCGCAATGTGTCACCACGTGCGCTCCCGTAGCCGGCTGCCTTCCTCCAAACTGGTGCTGTCCGCAACCGTGGCCGTGCTGTCCCTGCGTTCCCTGCATTCCGGAATTCAACCCAAGTAGCAGTCAATGTCCAATTCTCAAGCTCGCTGAGATCCCCGTAATCGGCGGCACGATTTGCAGCTACCAGGTGCGACCGTGCGGTCAGCCATATTCATGGACCGTCTGGGTCGCTTGCAACACTGATGTCTGTGAGTGCAAAAACGGCAGCTGCTACTTAAACGGATCCCCATTACCCTTAAGGAGACTGCAGTCGTCGTTTGTCGATCATGAGCTTCTGAACGAGCCAAACGGTGTCAAGAAAATCCCACGACGTTTTGCAGTCAGTGGCGATTTCGAGCTGAGGCAAATCGCAATGGACATGGACGGCGCTGACCCAACAAAAGACTGGATCGTCAACTCCACCCGCGTAAGAGACATCAAGCTCCAAAAGATCATAAAGCATGATAACAATTTCTTTGCACTCTATAAGATGACGCTCAGGAACTCGGTCAAGATTTATGCCGACTCCGATACCACCGGCGAAAAAGACAACAATGATCTGCATCGCATTCGATACTTCGGAATTCGACTGAACGGTGATCCTGGGAACTCAGAAGACTACACGCCCAAGCCCAGGTCCGGTGACATCACTAAGCTCACAGCACCGAATGGGGATGAAAGCAAGCAGGAAGCAGTCATCCGATACCCTGCTTCGACTGCACCACAGCAGCCTGCGGCGAACTTTAAGTACTACCACTTAATCGGGCACAACTAGCAAACGGATTCTTTTGCGGTTGCTGCGATAGAATATTTGTTGACAACGAGACAAAGATTGCAGTGCCGATGGCTTTCCATGAGCGAAGCCACCGGTTACTCCGGAACCGACCGGTAAACTCGCCAGCCGAATCTGGATAGCGTCGTCTTCAGTTCGGAATCAAGCTGCGGGCCTGCCGGGATCGATAGGCGGGTCCTGGCTGTGACTGTGTCAGGCTGCGACTCGTCCTGATATGCCCATCCTGGAGGAGCGCCGCGGGCTTCACGCGGTGCGTTTGCTTCAAGAACGTGATCGAGTTCAGCCCGGTCCTTCGGCATGATGCCGTAGGATTCCGGGTAGATGATCTTATAGTGAACGTTGACGCTGTCGGTGTACTCCGCGACGCTGTACAGAAGGTTTCTGATCCCATGCTCTGACCACTCATCGGGCGTTGGCTGGCCGACCGCGACAATACCCCAGTTCGCAGCGTCGCGAATAGACTGTCCGGTGTCACCACTGTACGCTCCTGTGCGCTGGATCGCCAGGTATTCGAATTCGTAATTCGCAGGCAGGCGAACGCCTGTCAGTTCCGAGAAAAGAATTGCCCAGTCAATCGGGCAACCGGACATCGGTTGATTGGCGGGTGGCGGTGCTGTGATTTCAAACTGCCTGTCGAATGTCTCCAGCCACGTGAGCTTTCCGTCGAACCAGGGGATCGGCTTATTCAGAACCGAACGAAACTGCCCGACGCTGACTTCGTCCCTGGCGACAAGGAAACTGGCAACTTCCCGAGTACGCTGCTGAACCAGATCGCCACCCTGCGGGTCGCCCATCCGGAGCGTCCCACCGTCAATCCTGACCAGATCGTGGCCGAATGCGGTCCAGAGTTCACTGTCGGTGAACAATTTGAATGCAGGCAGCATAATGTTGTCGACGTCATCCCGGCTGTAAAACGTGTGCGGAAAACGCTGTTCCAGCGGTGTCCCGGAATTCTTTTCCGGCACCGTGCGCCACACTTCGTGGTAGCGCCCGTTGGCGTCGCGGGCAAATACCTTGTACACACCAGGCTGAAGGTGAACCGGTTCGCCGCTGGTTGTGGTCGCTGTAAATCCCGATCCATGGGGAACACGCAGCGTGTCGTCGTAGCGCACGAATCGGATCTCGGTTGCCGGTGGAGTCGTTTCAATGATCACCGGCACGTGGTCCGAGGGCGCCACGGGCGGCGGGGGAGGCGGGGGAGGCGTTAGGAAAATTGCCACGGCTGCGAAGAGTAACGTCAGCGTCGTTACCAGTGAGCTGGCGGCGATGGCTCGATTGCGGCTGGCCCACTTGATTGTCCGTTCGGCAAGGCTGACGGGTTTGTCGGGGATTGGTTTGCCGTCGAGGAACAGTTGCAGGCTGTCGGCCATCTGGCCGGCTGATTCGAAACGGCGTTCTCGTTCCTTCCGGATCGCCTTCAACACAATCGTCTCCAGATCGCGGGGGACCTTTGAATTGTGTTTTCGCGGTGACGATGGATCGTCGTGCTGCAGGCTGTACAGCAGCGTGTGCAGACTGGAAGCATTGAACGGCCGCCGACCCGTCAGCATCTGGTACAGGATGACGCCCATCGAATACACGTCCGTGCGGCAATCGATGTTGGCGTCGGCTCGGGCCTGTTCGGCCGACATGTAGTACAGCGTGCCGACGATGTTGCCGCTGTGAGTGACGCTGATGTCGTGTGACTGAACAACCTTGGCAAGGCCGAAGTCGGTGATGTGAGGCTGACGCTGTCCGTCGAGCAGAATGTTCGCGGGTTTCAGGTCGCGATGCACCATGCCCCGGTCATGAAACACCTGGCAGGCCCGCAGCAATGGAATCATCAGCCGCACAGCGTCGGTGGCCGACAATTCATGAGTCTTCAGGTATTGGGACAGTGAGATGCCGTCGATGTACTCCATCGCGATGTAGTAACCGTCTTCGAATTTCCCGGCTTCGTGAACCCTGACCAGATTCGGATGCTCGCACGCCGCGGCTGCGCGAGCTTCACGCAGGAATTCGACTTCCGACCGCGGGTTGACGCGATCGGGGCGCGGTACCTTCAGGGCGACGTTGCGCTGAAGCTCTTCGTCGAATGCCAGATAGACGGCTCCGAAGGCTCCTTCACCCAGCAGCCGGATGATTCGAAAATGAGCGACCCGACGGCCTTCGGGCAGAACGATTGTCGATTCCGATTCGTTCGACAGACTGACCCGGCTGTGGCACGACGGGCACTCGATGATTTCTTCTTCGCCCTGAAGTACGAAGTCCTTCTGCTGCAGCACTTCGATCTTGTGATCGCAATTGGGACAGCGAAAATGAAACGTCATGGCAGGCTCCGCAGATGTCCGGCAACGTCACTGAAAAACGAGCATCCCGCCGCGAACTTACAACCGCACCCTGAGTGCAATCCCCGCCGCACGACACGCCGATTACCGCCGGCCCGTTCGTGAGTCCGGACTACGGCGGCGCGGCGAATACACGGGGACGGCTGGTGTGCTCGCATGCGAACCCAGATTACGCAAACCCAGTGATGAAGTCACCAGCCCCCTAAGATCGTTCAGAAAGATCTCAGGATTCCGCCGACTCGGGCTCTGCCGGCGCGTCGGCCAAACCGGGTACCACATCTTCGCAGAAGTTTGCGGCGCAGCCGTCGGAAAGCGTTATGAGACGTGCTGACTCCATCCGGCGTTGCGGTCCGAAATGGCCAGCCACAGATTTCGCAGATTCACACAGATGATACCCTCGGGAGGGCGAGGCTCCCGCCGAGCCACCTGCCGCATCGGGCCTCCTTTGGCACACGCGGCTCGGCAGGAGCCTCGCCCTCCCAAACATACGCGAATCGCGGGTACCACATCTTCGAAGAAGTTGTGCGCGCAGCTGCCGGAAAGCGTTATTCGACGTGCTGACTCGATCCAGCGTTGCGGTCCGAAATGGCCAGCCACAGATTTCGCAGATTCACACAGATGATACCCTCGGGAGGGCGAGGCTCCCGCCGAGCCGCTGCCGCAACGGACGTCCTCTGGCCTACGCGGCTCGGCGGGAGCCTCGCTCTCCCAAACATGCGCTCGCCACCGGGTACCACATCTTCGAAGAAGCTGTGCAGCGCACGCCGTCGGAAAACGTTGTGAGACGTCCTGACTCCATCCGGCGTTGCGGTCCGAAATGGCCAGCCACAGATTTCGCAGATTCACACAGATGATACCCTCGGGAGGGCGAGGCTCCCGCCGAGCCGCTGCCGCAACGGACGTCCTCTGGCCTACGCGGCTCGGCGGGAGCCTCGCCCTCCCGATGACCGCGCCCGTGTGCCAATGCAGGTTTCGGCGACCCGACGGAACCTAAAGGTCATTGCCGGGGCTGAAACGACTTTGACCAATCGTTTCGATTGCCTGAAGATGCCAGCATTCGGCCCGGGGCGAGAAGTGATGCGGGGTTATTCGCTGCCGTCGGCTTGTGATTCGGCCTTCAGGCGTTCAAGGACGGCGTCGGTGATGTCCATGCCTTCGTCGGCGATATACAGCACCGGTTCGTTCATTGCCTGAATGATGGCCTGCGGGTCATCGGAATCGAGCCTGGCCTGCTGTTCGCGACCGATACGGGCTCGGCGGACGATCTGGATGCCGTTCTCGCGAGCGTACGCGGCGATTGCGTCGCGCACCCGGCGGAAGGCAGCGGCATGCGCTCTGGCTTCCGCCAGTGTCAGGCGCTGTCGTGCCGAGTCCCGTTCAATCCGCAGCCGAGCCTCGCGTTCGGCAACTTCGACCAGCAGCTTTTCGCGTTCCACCGGCGACGCCGCCGCGACCTGGGCTTTCATGGTGTGCATCAACTGGGATTCTGCTCTCAGCTTCTCGTGGTGCGTTCGCATCTGCTTCTGACGATCGCGGCGCTGGGATTCGAATTCCGGCAGATGGTTGATCACGTACGTCACGTCGATGACGGCTTCCGTTGAGGTTGGGCGAGTTGGCGATCCGTCGGCCGGCTGCAACAGCTTGAGTGCCGCCGCGTCTGTCAGGTCCGGAACGACTGCCAGCGTCGAGGAGGATTGACGCATGATCGGGGTTGCCTGATCGGCACTGCCGGAATCCACTGCATCGATCGGTTTCGCAGCAGCCGTCGACGGCGCATCGGCGGACGGCGCTTCGAATGGCGCGGTGGCTGAAGTTTGTGGCAAATCGCCCTCGGTTTCCTGAGCCGTCAGCCGCACATTGACGGCACCGGCAACGGCCAGCATTGTCGCAACACTCAGAATGGTCAGCTTCTTCATCAGGGAATCCTCCTTGAAACCGGGGTTGAGAAGTCGTTCGGTGCGCCGGACGAGACTGTGTCCGGCTGCCGAGGGAATCAATCGCGGTACAGCGCCGGAAGCGGTCGCCAGTTCCAGCAGCAGCCGAGCGTAGTGGGTCGCCGGCTGACGGCACGAGCGGCGAACGAACTCGTCGCACGCCCATTCGGTACACTCCGCCACGCGCCAAACCGCCAGCCACGACAGCGGGTTGAACCAGTGCAGACACGCGATCAGGCTGCACCCGGCAATCGTCCACAGATCACCGCGGCGCAGGTGAGCCAGTTCGTGATACAGCACCATTTCACGGTCGGCTGCCGTCAGCCGTTCCCATCGACCGGCAGGAACAAGCATCCGATACCCGGACGGCACCCAGCACACAGCGGGGCCGTCGTCTTCTGTCAGGGCAATTGTCACTGCGGGACGAAACCCGATCTCGCGGCGCACGAAGTCACATTCCGATTGCCACTTCGCTGTCCCGGAATTCACCGCCGCGTCCTCGGACGACGCCTTCAGCACCGGTTGCAGGAATCGAAAATATCCTGTCACCAGCCATGCCGCGCTCACGACAACGCCGAACAGCCAGATGCCGGCAATGATCGCGACCGGCGACGGCCAGCCAGTGAGTGTATTCGCGGCAGCGACAACCGCTTGAGTTGGCGGACCGGAAATCTGCGAGACAGACTCGGAATCGCGCATTGAGAAATCAGGCTCGTTCCGGGAGACCCGTACTGCCACAGTCGCAGAGCTGTCCCGTTGAGTTGAACCGCGCGGCTGTGCTGACATCGTCGGACCGGCAGTTGTTGTCGCCCGGGCAGAGGGATCATCGAACACCTTCCATTCGACGTTGTACGGCAGAAGCATCAGCCCCTGCGCGACGACCGTCAGCCAGGTCAGCATGTGGAACCGGGCTGAACGGACGTTGACGGTTCGCAGCAGCAGTTTCGTCAACACAAATGCAATCGCCAGCAGCAGCGTCGCGCGGGCAAACAGCCACAGCAGAAGTGCGAGCAATTCAGCCATCGGTGTCTCCTTCGGAACGTGCTTCGGCTTCTTCAATCAGAGCACGGATCTGCTGGATTTCATCCGACGTCAGCGTGCGGTCGCTGACCAGATGAGCGATCAGCGGGACGACTCGCCCGCGGGTCACGCGTCGCACCAGCACATTCAGGTCGTCGCGCGTGACGTCCTGTTCGGAAACCGCGGCGCTGTACCTTGCCGGCCGAGTGGCCGATTTTCCGGCGACGCCCTTGGCGACCAGCCGGTCCAGCCGCGTCTGCACCGTGGTGTAACCCTGCTCGCGTTCCAGGCCTGCCTGAGCCTCCGCAATCGTGACCGCGCCCGCTCGCCACAGCACGTCCAGCAGTTCCAGTTCGCCGGCTCCCAGGCGAATGTCTGCAGCCTTTCTCTTCCGCTTTGCCAAAGTCGTGCCTCCTAACTACGACGAATGTCATAATTCGGGCACAGTACGACTTTCGTCATAGTTCGTCAACACGAAATCGCTCACGTTGCTGAACCTCGAACAAGCGACGTCTGCGAAGTGCCGCAAAACGCGGCGGCGTTCCATTTGACTGACCCGGCGATTTCAGGTGGATCGAACGATAGCTCACAGTACCGCGGTTCCGCGAAACGGATTCAATGCTGAAGCATCAAACTGCGCGTGGTGATCCATGTATTGCCGGATCGCATGAGCAAGGCAATCGGAATGACGCTGTCATCGGGCGGGGCTCCAGTCGCGTCGCGTGTGCCATAGAATGTCCGCTGCGGCAGCGGCTCGGCAGCAGTCTCGCCGTCCAGGACATCTGTCGCACCTCGGCACTCATCCGACCGCGCCCGACAGGCCACAGATGCAGTGTGAAAAAGTGACACCAGTTCCTTCATTTCCCGGATGAAACGGACTTCTCCCATGATTACGAAAAACGCCGGACCGATTGCGGTTGCCCGGTGGTCCCGGTATTTTGGTCGCCGTGAGGAGTGAGCCGGCAACAGTTTAGTTCGGTGGTTCCACTGCGGGATCGCTGGAAGTTGCCATGTTTCGTCGGCGAGCGTTTTCCGGACAGCGATTGAGCCGCAGGCTGATAGCTCTGGCGGTTCTCGTGTCGATTTGCGCTTCATTCTTTCCGCTCCCGTTGGGAAATGTGCCTTCGCCAGGAAAGGATTTGTCGGAGCCGTTTCCCTGCCAGGATCGTCCGTGCGGCTGTGCATCGGCTGACCAGTGCTGGAAGCAATGCTGCTGTTTCACCAATGCTCAGAAAATCGCCTGGGCTCGAGAAAACGGCGTGACTCCTCCGCAGTACGTCGTCGAAGCGGCGCGAACGGAGGCGGAGGCCGGCGCAACGGTCGCCGGCGCGAATGAGCCGGTCGCGAAAGGACCAGTTGAGAAAAAGTGTTCGCATTGTTCGAAGGCGGCCGCATCGGCGCGTCGCGACTCCTGCTGCGAATCTCAAAGCCATTCGGCGTGTTGTTCGCGTTCGGCAGGTGAATCGGGGCATGAGAAAGGCAACGCCGAATCAGCGTCTGGCGACTCGACGCGTTACGTCATCGGCGTTGAGTTGATGAAGTGTCGCGGGCAGGGGCTCTCCTGGAACTCGCTTCCGTGGGCCTTGATTCCTGCCGCGTATGTACCGGAATTCCCGGCAACTCCGGGAGACTGGGACCGCCCTCGATCGGTCGTCGCGGCGTCGATCGCCGCCGAACCGCCTGAGCCTCCGCCGCGCCTGGCGTGAAGGCCGCTTGCCAATCGATTCTCGATTGAATCTGCCCGTGTCCGCTCCAGCGTCTGCTGTCTGCGCTGAATGCAGTTCGGCTGCGCGCGACCTGTGCTCGCACGCTCACGCGGGGTTCGGCTCGCTCCTCACAAAGCTGGTTGAAAAACCTGTTGTGAGCGTGCCATCACCGGTCGCGCGATCCGGCGGATTCCATCGGCATCACGAAGAATCTGTGTCCCTGTACGCACGCGGTCGGGCCGCGCGCCGGTGACTCGCCCGTTCCTTCACCGATCAAACAATGCAACGACGAAAGACATACAGAATGACTGACACGACCCAGGCTCCGCGAATTCGCCATCGCGGATTTACACTGATCGAACTTCTGGTCGTCATCGCGATCATAGCCATTCTCATCGCACTGCTGCTGCCCGCCGTGCA